>CANHKJ010000032.1 GCA_947460915.1 Verrucomicrobiia bacterium | reverse complement strand
TTTCTGAGCGGGATGTGTCGTCCTTCTGTGGTGACCGTCCACGATACGATCATCCAGTATGATCAAGACCATTACCCCAAATGGCGCTGTCGATGGGAGTATGCATACTGGTCTTTACTTCTCAGGCATACGCTGAGAAAGGCGGATCGTATCCTTACGGTGTCAGAATCATCGCGTGAACAAATTCGTGCTTTCATGGCCCGACATAAGATCCCCGCACGTGAGATCAAGGTAACTTACGAGCCCTGTGCTTACGAAAATATCGCGCAGCCAGAAAATCCCGCGAAAGGTGACAACGTCATTCACTTGGCATCCGTGGAGCCGCATAAACGCACGGCTCACTTGATTCGTTGGTGGTACGAGGCGGAAGTCAATGGCAAGAATCTGCCTTCCTTGCATCTGATTGGTTCCATACCTCCCGAGGTGCTTCCCATTTTGTCCAAGTCGAAAAACATTGTGAAGCGCCCGTTCCTGGAAGATCATGCGCTGCAAGATGCCTATAAATCGGCGAAGGCGTTGATTTTACCATCAGAAATTGAAGGTTTTGGCCTCCCTGCGCTCGAAGCGTATTATTTAGGTACTCCGGTTTGCTTTGTGGAAGGAACATCGGTGGAAGAGGTGTTGGGCGTGACAACGCATCGCGGAGGTTTTTCCCTTGAATCGATGGATAGCATGATTTCAGCCCTAGAGGATGTTATGTCGATGACGAGCGATGAAGTGAGAACTCACGGGGTGAAGTTGCGCGAGACCTATGCCTCGGAAAAAGTGGCCGCTCGGTTGATGGTGATTTTTCAGGATTTGGCCCGTAAGTAATGCATTGATATGATCCGAGCCATTTTTCGTAACGCGGGATTCCGTCCACTAGCCTTGATCCGGGCGCTGCTGCAGTGCCCGAGTTATCTTTTGGAGCGCAGAACCATCAAAAATCTCGCGCAAAAGTCTGGATGGCACTGGGGAAAAGAGTTGCCGATTTTGCTAGAAAAAGCCGAATCGGCAGGAAATCTCGGCGCGTATTTTTTGCAGGATCAATTGGTCGCGCGATGGCTCTATGAAGATCAGCCTGAGCGACACATCGATGTAGGTTCGCGCATCGATGGTTTCGTCGGTAGTGTTTCGGTATTCAGAGAAATTGAAGTGTTAGATATTCGAGAGGCACCAGGAACTGCACGTAACATCGTTTTTCATCAATTAAATCTAATGAATGAGCTCCCCGAGGGGTGGTGCTCAAGCACGGATTCACTCTCTTGCCTGCATACAATTGAACATTTTGGTCTCGGGCGCTACGGTGATCCTTTGGACATCGATGGCCATATCAAAGGTCTCCAGCAACTGAAAAAAATGGTCAAGCCTGGAGGGCGGTTTTATTTATCGACGCCGATGGGCCCACAGAGAATTGAATTCAATGCGCATCGAATTTTTTCGGCCGAGACGATATTGAATTGGTTCAGCGAAGGCTGGCGGATTGAGCGATTTGCTTACATTGATGACCAAGATGGTATCCATGAGTCAGTGGAGTGGAAGGCTGCCACCGTAAACGAAAATTTTGGCTGTAGGTCAGGGGTGGCAATCATCGCTGCGATCCGCGAAAGTTAGAGGGAAGCCCTATCCATTGATTTCCATGATTCGCATCGTTTTACTTGGCCGCACGGGCAATCATTTATTTCAATATGCGCTCGGTCGGGTACTGGCGAAGAAACACCAAGTGCCGCTTGTTCTGGATGCTTCTTGGTTCAATCTCGAAGGATGGTCGCAGGTTTCGCACTTTCTCTTATTACCCTTGCAAGCGGAGGTTGTTAGACCTTGTTCGCTAGGCTCGCGCCTTCTGCGCAAGCTCACAGGAAAGCACCACTGGGAATTTCTCAGTGTGCCTATTTTTCGCGAAAATACAGCGGATCAATCATTTGATGCACGATTTTTGGAGTGCCCGAGTGATTGTTTGTTGTTCGGATATTTCCAGACACCGAGGTATTTTGGTGAAATTGCGGAGGAAATTCGTGAAGAGCTCCGCAGCCTGCTGAACTCGGCATGTGCGTCGAGTGAGATTCATCGAGAGCTAGCGCAGCCGGGAACTGTTGCCGTGCATGTGAGGCGAGGAGATTACATGCAGCATTCTGTTTTTCAGGTGTGTGATGAGGATTATTATCGCGCTGCCATCAATCAAATGCGCAAGGAAGTATCTAATACAAAATTTTTTATTTTTTCCGACGATCCTTCATGGTGCCGATCGACGTTTTGCGATGATGATCAGATCATTGTTGATTCCGCTGAGGCAGGAAAAAATCCTCTTTATGATCTTCACCTGATGAGTCTAGCGTCTCACCATATTATCGCGAATAGCACGTATTCATGGTGGTCGGCGTGGTTAGCCCAATCAGCGAGTCAGCGCGTGATTATGCCCCATCGCTGGTATACGGGTGAAATCGTTGCGCCGATTGATGAGAAAAAATGGTTCTGACATTGGCTTGTGATGGATCTACCCCCGATGACCCGTAAATTGACACCCGTCGCTATCATTTTGATAGTGTTAGGGATGTGGCAGCTTTGGCAACAAGCACCAACTCTCGCTGTTGTGAACGCGGATCAGTGGGGGATGACGGATTGGTTGGTCAATTATGAGGGCGGATTTGTGCGGCGCGGGCTAGGCGGTTTTTTGCTCTACCATGCATCACAAAGCTCGCAGATTGCGGCAAATCACTTAGCAGTCATTGTTTCTGTTATTGGATTTTTGATCCTGTTGATTTGGTTGTATCGCAAAGCCACGGAGTTCTTTCCGCTGGCTTTTTTGTTTTCTTGCGCAGTTTTGGGATTCCCCGTTTATCAATACACGATTGTTCGCAAAGACTGCATCTTATTGCTGTTATTAATTTCCTGCCTCACCATTTTGCGTGGTGGATGGAAATCATGGATTCAGTGGAGTGTTGTTAATCTCAGTTGTTGTTGTGGCGTATTACTTCACGAAACCTTCGCCTTCATTGCATTTCCGGCCATAGTGCTCACCCAGCAAAGCCTGACGTTTCGGATGATGTGGCAAAGGATGTACTATCTCATTCCTGCATTGGGTTGTTTTGTTGTAGTCGTTTTTCATCATGGGGATGCATCAACCGCGCGCGCCATTCACGATTCGTGGCAGGGTTTGTGGATTCAATCGAATCTCTCTCCCGAGTGGCTGCATCAGCCTTTTGCCACGATTCAGTCGATCGGTTGGACCACAGAACAGGGGCTTTTACAAACGAAAGGACTGTTGCAAAATGGGCTCTATCAACCAACGGCTTGGTTTTGTGTATTGCTACTGACATTCATGGCTTCAGTCCGATTTCTTGAATCGCGCCATCAGTCGAAATTAGCGGAATGGTTGCAGATCTTGATCTTTCAGTTGATATGCGTTGCACCATTGTTTTTGTTAGGTGTCGATTACGGAAGGTGGATTTTCCTATGGATTGTCAGTTCGATCATACTTTTCTCATCAGGGTATCGTCTTCCACAAAAGATCGCTCATCACGCCCTGGTTCAATCGATCACGAATCGGTTGGTGTTGTTCATTTCCTATCTGCCGCGTAAAGAGTGGTTGTTATTGTTTTTTGGGTTGCCCATTTTGTGGGGTTTGATGAATTTTGTGAACGCATCTCCTGCGGGGAGATTCTTGTGGGAAATGTATTCCCTCGCTCGTTGATGTTACGCTGGAAGAATATAAAAAATGAATGGATATCCTAACAACTGGGCGGTGGTAATGCCACTAGCCAATGAAGAAGCTGAATTACCTGAGCTTGTTGAAGCCTTGAAGCTACAAATGGATTTCTTGGCTGGTGGAGTGATTTATTTTGTTGTCGATAATGTTTCAAAAGACCGAACGCTGGAGTGTTGTAGGGCGATCGAATCAGAGGACTCTCGCTTCATCACGAAGTGGATTCCCGAAAATCGTAGTGTGGTCGATGCCTACATGAATGGATTCCGTGAGGCGCTAAAGAATGGGCATGAAATCATCATCGAAATGGACGCGGGCTTGTCTCATGATCCACGGGCAATTCCGGCATTTTTGCGAGCTCTGAACGAGGGGAATGATTGTGCTTTTGGAAGTCGTTACATCAATGGTGGTTCGATGGTAGATTCGCCCTTCCGCCGCCGATTGCTCAGCAAAGGAGGAACCATTTTGGCGAAAGTTTTGTTAGGCGCTAAGCTGGCAGATATGACTTCTGGATTTCAGGGATTTCATCGGCATGTGCTCGAGCGCTTGCTGGCGTATCCGTTGCTCTCGCGGGCGCACTTTTACCAAACGGAAGTTCGTCATTTGCTGCGGAAAGAAAAGTTGATCGAGGTGCCGATCCATTACCGCGCTCCATCGCCACGAGTGTCTCATGGCGCGATCAAGAATTCGATATTAGTTTTATGGCACTACACCGTCTTACGTCTCTTGGGTAGATCACCCGTAGCTTGAAAGCTCCGAACCACTGACAATACATCATTCATTATGTCCTCATTATCCTCCCCGCCAGCATTGGTCGTAACATCGATCAATCCGCCGAACCCTGTGATGAAATCATTGGCCGAAGGTTGCCAAGCACACGGGTGGAACTTTTTGATTGCTGGAGATAGCAAAAGTCCCAGTGCATACGCATTGGACGGTGCTACGTTTCTATCGTTGGAAGCCCAGATTGACGAGGGCTACTCACTCGCCCGCGCGGCTCCGATTCGCACATATACGAGGAAAAATATCGCTTATCTCCATGCGATGCGGGCTGGGGCCGAAGTGATTGTCGAGACTGATGATGACAATTTTCCCATGGATGCTTTTTGGAATCCAAGAATGCGTTCCGTTTTGGCGAGCGGTATTCAGGAAAATGCTTGGGTCAATGCTTATCGATATTTCACGGATGATTTCATCTATCCTCGTGGGATGCCTCTCAATCATGCACGTGGTTTGTTGCCTTCACGCGGTGCTGCGCAGCATTTTGATTGCCCCATTCAGCAAGGCCTTGCTGATGTAGATCCCGATGTTGATGCGGTTTACCGCATGCTTTACCCATTACCGTTCCATTTTAATAAAGGCATCGATTCCGTAATTCTGTTAGGACAAGCGTGGTGCCCCTTTAATAGCCAAAATACGACATTTTTTGCCGATGCATTTCCCCTTTTGTATTTGCCAGCAAAATGCAGTTTTCGGATGACTGATATTTGGCGTAGTTTTGTGGCACAGCGGATTCTACATTCGCTCTCCTCGGGAGTTCTTTTTCACGAAGCCACGGTATGGCAGGAACGCAATGAGCATGATTTGCACAAAGACTTCATCGATGAAATTCCCGGATACCAAAACAATGCCGCCATGCGTGTAGCCCTTATGGAGACTGAGCTTGGGGATTCTCTCAGTATTCGCATGAAGATGGAAAAGTGCTACCAAACGCTGATTCGCAATGGATGGGTTGGTGCTGAAGAGGAAGCTTTGCTGGGGCACTGGTTTCAAGATTTATCGGATTTACATGTGATTTGATTGTACAATGAATGATCGGACTCCATACATAGTTACCCTTTTTCTCGGTTTTGCCGGATCTGGATTCGTTCAAAAGCATTTGGGCTTGTTGGGCGTAATTGGCTATTTGTTGATCATCGTCGGCGTTGTCTGGTTTGCGCTCCAATTCGGCAAATATCTTCATGCGTGGATACGGAAGTATTTTCGATTCATCGCACCGCTGTGTGCCGTAATCACGGTGTCTATGTTCGCGGTTTTGAATCCCTGGGAAGATGGAAAGGGGCCAGGAAAAAGTAGTGATCGAGATGAAGGCCTGAACATGGCGGTCGAGAGAATCATGCACGGCGAGACTCCTTACTATCCGCAAAATTCCGTCGCTGGTCCGCTTTCTTTATTGCCAGGTGCGATCGTGATCGCAGCTCCCTTCGTTGCACTAGGCGATAGTGGCTATCAGAATGTCTTTTGGTTGTTGATTTTCTTTGCTCTTGCTGCCTGGTATTTCCGAGATCGAGTAGTCGCGCTTTCATGGCTGATGCTGATTTTGTTTTTATCGCCTGCTGTGGCCTACGAGTACATTTCGGGAGGCGATTTGATTGCGAATGGCATCTACGTGCCTCTTTCGCTAGCCCTCGCTATTCATGCATGGGGTAAACCTGAATCATCGAAGTGGCTGAAAGTCGTTGTCTGCTTGTTCGTAGGGGTATGCCTGACTTCGCGATCCAATTTGCCTTTTCTCGTTCCGTTGTTTGCAGCTGCGATTTGGCGTGTGGCAGGAGTCAAATCTGCGATCGTAGCATCGGTGATGACTTCCTCGGTGATCATCTTGCTTACTGTGCCGATTTATCTTCATGATCCAGCGGGTTTCACGCCATTGATCTCCAGAAAAAAATTAGCATTAGTAGATCATGCCATTCCGCACATGAGTTGGTATTTGGTGGCGATCACGGCAGTCGTTGGCACAGTGGTGGCGATTCAGTTATTGCGACGATCCGACGACGTGCTAGAAGCCGTTTTTCGCTATGGTGCCCTAGTGATGATTGCGCCGATGATAGGGTTAGTGCTGCTACATAGCGTGGTGACTGGGCGACTCGAATTCGGTTTGATGCTCGATCGCTTTGGGTTGTTATTCCTGTTTTTCGCTGTTCTTGGCTGGGGCAAAAATTTGTTTGGCTATCCTGCCGTATTTTCAGATTCACTTAAGAAAAAGTAAGCTTGATGACTACTCTAACGCGTCCAAATACAATTAAAAATGTTGCCATTGAATCAATGCTTCCGGCTGTAGGCGGCTTTCCTCCATCAGATAGAGAACTTTTTTTGGCCGGATATGGTGAACTTTGTCGTATTGATCTCTCTGGTAAGAGTGCCTTAGAAATCTGTGGCGGTCATGGCAAGCTCGCTACAGCTCTTGCCGAACAGTATCCGCAAGCAACAGTAATCGGACTCGATCTATACGAGGTTTCGACTCCAGAAATTAAACAAAAAGCGAATCAGTTGCCGGGTTTATCTTTCACAGCGGGGGATGCTTTTGATTTGTCTCGCTATGCAGACGAATCTTTTGACCTTGTTTTTGGTCAAGCCGCACTTCATCATTTGTCTCATGACCTTGATGGTTTATGCAAACAAGTATTGCGTGTGTTAAAGCCTGGCGGACGTCTAGTTTTCATTTTCGAGCCGATGGGTCACAATTATCTTGTTGCAGCAATTCGCGCAATGCGCATGGCAAAGTATGAATTGGTTGACGAAAGCAACTTATACATTTCTCAGTTGGAGCGTATGAAGTTCTGTGGTTTTAGCTCCTGTGAGATTCAGATGTTCAATTTTCTCGGCTACCCCATGAAGGCCTTCTCTGACAGATTTGGATGGCTCTGCAAACTTGTGCAAAGGGTCGATGCTTATCTATTCTCATCGTTTCCTAAGATTGTTAGATATGGTGCGAATGCTAATATTGTTTTCACCAAATGAGCGATGCTGTAGTGAAGGGTAGTGTAATTCCATCGTTAAGATGAGAACATTGGCGTGAGGAGAGGTCGCGATTGATCAATACACACAGAATAGCCACTTACTAGACTCTATGCGGATTTTTACCTGTACTCCAGTCGCCTTTGGCGGTGGGCCTGATTTTTTTGAACGAGACAGCGGGTTGTTGTGTCGTGGTTTGCAGCAGTTGGGCATCGAGAGCAAGGCGGTCATGCCAGGTGATCGTCAAAGCGAAGATCAAGACGATTTGATCCGCACAGATTATTCGCTTCTTGAGTCAGTTGAGTGGTGGAAAAGTCACAAACTGGATGCCTTGATTCTCTATGCGTGGGGCACTCCCCGATACCGACGCGTGGCGAAGGCCATTCATGAGGCGGGAATTTTTCTGATACTCAATCAGGATAACGGTGGTTTTGTGAGTCCTCTGGCTGGGCCAAACGGTTGGCTTCGCGATCAATGGAACTTGGCCGGTAGTACCATGGTTTTCTTGAAGCAAGTGCTCAAGGGTTTGACCTACGGATTGCTGATCACGGATCCATTGCGTGCCCAGCATTTGCGCTATGGTGATGTGATCGCCTGTGTTTCACCTGCAGCTGCTAAATGCTATGCCAAGTTATGTTTCTACTACGGTGGTAGTAGTTTAGTGAAAAAAATTGTTGTGATTCCTCATTCCGTTGCGGAACGTTTTCAATACGCAGGACAAGGTAAAAGAAAGCAAGTAGCATGTGTTGGTCGCTGGGATGATCAGATCCAAAAACGCCCGGGCATGTTGATGGAGGTTGTGGAAGCATTGCTGGATCGAGACGCGGATGTTTCGATTGTCATTGCTGGTGTTGCCATTCCTGAAATGCATGCGTGGCATCAGCGTCTTCCGCAAGGTCAGAGTGAGCGCGTGACGATCAAAGGCAAAATGTCTCGTGACGAATTGGTCGATTTATTTCAGCAGTCGCAAGTTTTTTACAGCCCTTCCGCCTATGAAAGTTTTGGCATCGCTGCTGCGGAATCACTTTGTTGTGGATGTTCCGTAGTAGCGACGAAATCGGTTTCGATGTCTGCCTTCGAGTGGTTTGTTTCGGAAAATTCAGGATGCTTAGCATGCGCTGACCGAGTGCCTGAGCATGTGGCGGCCATTCAGTCCGAATTGCAAGCATGGGATTGTGGCGAACGTGATGCAAATCTCATCGCGCAGCGCTGGAGTCCACGATTGCGGTCATCTCACGTAGCGGAAAAAGTCGTGGCAACGATCAATGCGCACATATGATGCGTCTGTGGATTACGGAAATTTCAAACTAAAATCCCAGATGTCACCTGATTTTACTATCATTACCCCGTCGTTCAACTACGGGTGTTTTTTGCATGATTGCTTGGCGAGCGTGGCCAGCCAAGATGGTGTGAATCTGGAGCATCTCGTTTATGACGGCGGATCTACTGATGATAGTCGTGAGGTGGCCGCTCGCTTTCCTCACGTCCACTGGATCGAGGAAGCGGATCGAGGAATGTCTGATGCGATCAACAAAGGCTTCGCTCAAGCAAAGGGGAAATGGGTGATGTGGCTGAACGCCGATGATCGCTTGTTGCCTGGCGCTTTACAGAAAGTCTTGCGTGTGCTCAATCAATCCGATGCCGATTTGGTTTACGGGGATTGGAATTTTATCAATGAGAATGGCCGCCATCTGCGCAGGGTCAAATGTCCTTGCTGGTCGATGTTTGTTCATGTGCATCATCATTGTTACATTGGATCTACAGCGGCATTTTTTCGGAATGCTACGGTCATGGCTGAAGGCTACCGCTTGCATGAAGAGTTTCGTTACGTCATGGACGGTGAGCTTTTTGCTAGGTTGCATGTTGCTGGAAAAAAATTGGAACACATGCCGATCACAGTTGCTGACTTTCGCATCCATTCTAGTAATGCCTCGATGTTGCATTTAGGAAAAACTCGCGACATGAAAAAAATTTTGGCGGCAGAACGTCAGCATATGGAATCGCGGGCGATTCGCCGAGCTTATGGGGTAACTCTTTTTAACGATCCTTACTTGAATGGTTTGGTCGATGGTGTTTTATGGATTTTGGCAAGAGTATGGAAGCAAGTTCGAAAATTCGTGTAGCTGCTGTATTTGCGACGATGAATCGTTCGCACGTGGCTCATGCCTGTGTGCGGGCATTGATCAAGCAAGCTTGTGCGCCCGATCTCGTTGTGGTCGCGGACAATGCTTCGAGCGATGATACGGTCGATTTGTTGAATAATCTAACAGATTTACCGTTTGAGCTTGTGGTATTGTCCTTGGCCGAAAATGTCGGCAATGCTGGAGGTGTTGATGCCGCCATGGAGTGTGCATTTCAACGTGGCATCGATGCTGTGTGGATTTTGGATGACGACTCATTTCCCACAGCAGGGGCACTCCGTGCTTTGCTTGTGGATGGCTATGATCCTCAGGTGGTGCGGCACTCGATGCAAATCGATCCTGCTACAGGACGTTACACCTGGCCCTTGCAGATCGACTCAGGCGATGGTTTTCGATTGGTTCACGCACCCGCTGAACTCGGAGAACTTCGATTCGTCAAGACGCGCATTATGTGGACTGGTGCATTGGTTTCACGACATGTCTATGATGCGATCGGCAGAGTTCAGGCTAATTTGTTCATTCGTGGAGAAGATGAAGAGTATCCCTTGCGCATGGAGAAATGTGGCTTTAGCCAAGAAGGTGTCGTGGACTCGGTATTGGAACATGTAGGCCCACAAAATCTTCTGAAGGTTCGATTATTGGGGAAAAATCTTTTTTACGAAGAAGGGTTATCCGACTGGAAACTCTACTATAAAGTTCGCAACATGGTGTGGCTGCAACAGCGCGCGCGCGGTAAATTGCGTGCGGCGATGATGGCACTAGCCTATGGTTTCATGGGAGTGAAAGTCGATGGCTGCCAACGCTTGCCATTGTTGTGGGAGGCGATCTGCGACGGTTGGCTAGGCCGGTTGGGGAAATGGGAAAGGCATCCATGAGTGGATTTTGCGAGACAAGCGCGTGTGGCAGTAAACCGCCATGCTGATGCCGCAAAGATCTGCGAGCAAATCTTTCACATCATCCGCTTGAAATCCATAGCCAAAGAGCCACTGCGCCATCTCAATACCAAGAGCCATGGCAATGCCTAGCAAAAATCCGCGTTTCGATCCCACGGCGTAACTCACGATCCACACGGGCGCAAATAAAAGGGCAAAATGCAAGAGCGAGCGAACTTTTGCGAGAATTCTTTTGGCTTGTAACGCGAGGTTATCAGATTCGGGTAATTTCGTGTAATTCGTTTGAGTATCAGGTATCTTTTGATCTGCAGGCTTCGATTCGATAGTCTCTTGCGGTGCAATGGGAGGATAAAGTTTGATGCCTGAATCTGTTTCCATTGGTTTTGCTTGCTGATGATGCCATGCAAGGTCCTGCCCTAAGCCCTTCGTTTGCGGCCATGGCCCAGGGATGATGAAAAAGTAACCGACGATGCATGTGATGCTTGCTGCGAATAATCGCCGTGGTAGCGATGGAATATGATTTGCGGCGAGTAGACTTGCGATGAGAAAAACAAAGGCCGCCATGATCAACGGGCTGCCAAGTTTCCATGATCCAGTGATCCTTGCGGGCGTTACTTCGATTTCTTTCAGTATGTAATCTCCTTGTTTGCCAAGATTTTCGAGTCGTAATACGGGGCGAAGATTCCCTGGTGGTATTTTGATGGCGAAGCAACTCGTCAGGCCCGAGTCACCCTGTGCCGAGTGAATCGGTGAGACAGTTCCCCTTTGGTTTTCAGGTGTTAGCCATTCGATAAATGTTCGGCCATCTTGCCAAATTTCATCACCTGCAATCAGTTGCTTGGCTTGAGCAGACACTCGGACAAAAAGGTGACTTGAGGTGGTTCCCAGCGGTAGGTCAAATGTGGCGTGCCTTGTCTCTCCCCGTGCAGAAAGTATCAATGAGTTGCTTTCCCGTTTGATGTGAGCCGAGTGCTGGGGCAACAATTGCAGATCGTTCAAACGAACAACATGGCCGTCTGGCATAGGTTCAAATTGATGATTCCAAGCGTGAATCATCGCGAAAAATAGGCTGAACAAGCAAGCTATGAGAGCTAAAGTTCGCATCGCCGTCAGCCTGCTTATGCAGACGACCCTGGTCAATGCAAATCACTGAATGATCAGCAGTTCTCGTTGAGAGTCTGCATTTTATGTCAAGTACGAAGCAACAATAAAAGATCGAAAAATCAAGGGATTCAGTTGCGTATAAAGACATAACAAGATAAACAATCCGCGTCTTTTTATTTCTCATGAGCGCCAATCGCAAAGATTCATTTACCACGCAGGTGCTTCTTATCACCGATGCCGTCTTGGTTTGGTTCGCATTTGTGATTGCGTCTGAGCTACGCGGGCCCGTGCGCTTAGCTCTAAACATGCAGGTCGATGACCAGCAGTTTGATTCAGCCATGCGCTGGATGTTGTATATAGTCGTTCCTTTCACGCCATTACTGTTAGAGCGTTTTGATTTTTATCGACGTGGTCGAGAGAAGTCTCTCTGGAGTACAGCAAAAGAGATCTTTCTTTCGCTGATGGTCGTTGTCTTGGCCGTCAGCTTGATTGCTGTATTTGCAAAGTTTAGCACGCCGCCACGTTTGACCTTTGGAATCGGTCTGTTTTTTACTCTGATAGCCCTAATCATTCGAGATCGGATGCTTCAGTGGTGGGATAAGAAAAAGCAATACGATCAGTTTCGTAAAGAGCGGGTGATGATCGCTGGTTCTACTGAAGAGATTGAAACTTTCTTGTCCGAGACTGATCCAGTAGTATCTTCACGCTGGATTGTCGAGGGGCATTATGACTTGCGGACACAGGATGTGAATGACTTATACCTGTTGCTAAAAGAAAAGGCCATTGAGCGCGTAATTTTTCTCGCGCGGCATGCGGAATTTGAAAAAGTAGCTGCGGCAGTGGAGGCATGTGAATTGCAGGGGGTGGAGGCGTGGATTTCTGCCTCCTTCATCAAGACGCAAATTGCGCGGCCTACTTTTGACGTCTTAGGTAGCAAACCGATGTTAGTGCTGCGATCGACACCTGAGTTGTCGTGGGAGTTGCTGTGCAAAGATCTAATGGACCGCGTGGGTGCTACGCTGATTTTGTTGATGAGCATACCTTTTTGGGTTTTCGCTTATGTTGGGATTCGCATTACCAGTCCTCATGCTCCTGTGTTTTTCTCGCAGATGCGTGCTGGTCGTTATGGGAGCCCTTTCCGTATGTGGAAATTCCGCACGATGAATCCCGATGCCGAAAAACAACTTGATTTGATAAAACAATCTGTTGGCAATCAAATGGATGGACCCGTTTTTAAATTGGACAGTGATCCGCGCATTTTCCCTTTTGGTTCATTGTTGCGGAAACTGAGCATTGATGAATTGCCGCAATTGTTGAATGTAATTAAGGGCGACATGAGTCTGGTCGGGCCGAGGCCATTGCCTTTGTATGAAATTGATGCGATTACCAATGTGGCTCACCGCCGCAGATTGAGCGTTAAACCGGGGATTACATGCACTTGGCAAGCTGGTGGGCGAAATAAAATCACGAGTTTTGACGAGTGGGTGAAACTTGATTTGGACTACATTGATCATTGGTGTTTGCTCAAAGATATTGAAATTTTATTGAAGACCGTGCCTGCCGTATTGTTCTCAAAGGGGGCGAAATGAGGATTTGGGTCAATCGAGCTTGGACTTGTACTTTATGAATGCTTTATCGATCGCTTTATTTCTGTTAGGTTTGGCGGCAGCATTTCTTTTCGCGATTGGGATGGATCCCTATTCCTGTGGCATTCCTCTCTGTTTGATTGGTGCAGCAGTGATTTGCTCCTGTTACCGTGCTGATTTTTCATGGGCGAAATCATGGATGACTTTTATCGTATTTTTGACTGTAGGTTATTTTGCCTATCGTATGTCGCAATCATCGGTGCAGGATTTTGGGCGCAGTGATGGGTTGCTGTTGGCCGGTGTAATAGGGGCTTATTGGTGGACAATGTCGCAGAAGATTCCTTCGCTTAAGTGGGTGGTTTTTTTGCTCTGGGGCGTTCTGATCGCCAACATTGCGGTGGCAGCAGTGCAAGCCTATGTTGATGTGAATTTCTATCCGATTTATGGTGAGCGGGCTGCGCTTTCGTATCCGAGTGGGTTATACCTGCATTACAATCACTTTTCCAATTTCATGCTGGGCATTGGACTACTCTCCATGGGAATCGCTTTTGATGGTGATCGAGGACGGTGGATGCGAGTTATCTCTTGGGTGATGTATTTTACTGCGCTTTATGGGGTGGTGTTGTCGAATTCTCGGGGTGCTGTTTTCGGCTTAGGAGCGGGTACTGTGGTGGCATGCTTGGGCTGGTTGATGAGTTTGTGGAGGAGGAAGGTAGCATGGGCAGGGATGGCGCTTGTCATATCGATTGCCTTAGCACCAATATTGCTTGCGGCCGCATGGCAACTTGGTGAAAGCGTGATAGCTCGCCGTGGAATGGGTGATGGAGGTCGTCTTGAACTTGCGGGAATGGCGCTCGACATGATTGTGGAAAAACCACTGTGGGGTGGCGGTAGTCGATCGTTTTTCTTTGATTCGCTGACAAAATGGGACATTCAAGAACTATATCTCGGCTCTCATGAGGTTCAGTATGTTCACAATGAATATCTGCAAGCTGCAGTCGATTACGGGCTTGTGGGCGCGGCTTTGTTGCTGGTGATTTTTTGTGCAACATTTTTTCGAGGAGTGGCCTTTCTCACGATGAGTGAGAAGAATGATGGGGGCGATAACGGGTTTGTGATCGGATCGATCGCGGCCTTAGTGGGGATGGGTGTGCAAGCATTTTTTAGTTTTGTCTATCACGTGTTGCCTGATTTGATGTTGATGTCGATCTGTATCGCATTGATCATACGTCAACCTTGGGTATTTGCCAAAAATGAAGCGATGAGTAACCTGCGCTCTAGAAATTGGCTAATGTCATCTCTTGCGGTGTTGCTCGGATTCGGAATGATTGCATTTGCTGCGAGAGATGGTGCGGCTTGGTACATTTTGCGGCCTCAGCCCGAGCAAGCGAATCAATTGATTGAGGAAAAAATATCCAGTCTCAAGCAAGCGCTGCGTGTGCGACCAGACTTTCGAGTCATGAGTGACTTAACGAAGTTGATGTGCGAAATGACAGCCGATGAACAGATGACTTTTGAGCAGCGCAAGAAGATTGTGGAGGAAGCGATTGTCATTCAAAACGAGTTGGTGCGGCTTGTGCCACAAAGTTATCAGGCTCGATTGAACTTGGCGTTGATGTATGATTCGGCAGCGCGTTATGATGAATCAGCTCCGATCTATAAGCCTATTTTGGATGACAATTTGATCATTGAGGTAGTATATGGATTTCGCTACCACTACGCGCGACATTTATTTGGGCGAGCTCATTTGATCTGGCGCAAGCGTGACCCAGAGCGCGCATTGGCGTATTTCCATCAAGCGCGAACGATAGCAGCAGAGGTTAAACATGCAGAACATCGCGCAGATACTGCTGCATTGGTTTTGGAAATCGAAAAGTGCATCAAGTTTCTCGAAGGGGCGAATATCAAGCCCGCAGAGATGAATGAGTGATCATTTCACCTGATCCCATCGCACGATTTCATCCGTCAGCTCCGCGAGGAACTGGCGGATTTTTTTGTCCGCGAGTTGCTGCTCTTTTTGGGTTTCTTCGGCAGTGCTTTTGAGATTGTAGGGCAGTGATGCCATGATGAAGGACCATTGTTGATCAGTACCGCTGAGGATGCGGTCTTTCATGTCCAGTATGGTGCGATTCCAGTGGCTGTTCGTGAGTTGTTTATGGCCGACGAAAAAGTAGTAGCTTACAAAGCCGATGGTGTGTGGGATTTCCTCCGCGGACTTGGTTCTGAGGGGGAAGTTTGTCTCGATGCGTTGGACTTTGATTTTTTTTCCTGATGAGGTTGTGAGTTCGTTAGGGAGGCTGAGTAGTCCGATGTGTCCTTGTGCTCTTAGGCAACGCTCAGGGCGGTGAATCGAGTTGTTCATGTCATGACCAGAAATGACGATCGATAGATTCACTGCGGAGCTGAAACGATTGCCGTCCCCATCGATGAGAGGTGTGAGTTCATAGTCGGTGTAGGCACCTTTGATGAAAGTTGTGTCTTCGCTGAGGATATCGAGCTCCTGCTTGGTGGCGACTTCGCGATTGCCGAACCAGTTTTTGAGTGTGAGTGGTGGTGTTTTGGTGTCCCAATCGATGGTTTCTCGGGAGAGGGAGGTGCCAGCAACATCACCGCGCTCGGGGAGGACAAAGATCAATCCGAGAAGCGCTGCGACAGCAAACGGGGTGATGAAAAAGCGGAGTTTCATGCTGGGGTGGATTCGATGATCGTGCGAACGACTTTCTTTTTCTTGAAGGGATTCCATCCCTCTAAGATGGCATGGAAGGTCATCATCAGAACGAGGCTGATCGGGTAGAAGATCAGCAGACCGCTGTTGTCATGCCAAGTGCCGACGGCAAACTTTTCGTTACCATATTCAGCCATGACAAAGATCGAGGCGACGCGGAATCCGTTGCCGATGATGGAGAGAGGAATGGCGGAGAGCAGCAACAGCCCGCGTTTCCACAAGCTCATGCGAGCGATATAGGCCCAGGCGGATGAAATCATGAGCAGCGCCATTAAGGAACGAATGCCGCTGCATGACTCGGCCACTTCTAAGCTTTCCCATTTGCTATCGGGAGAATAGATGTTCGAGCCGACGGCGATGGTGTCAACGGAGCATAAACTGCAGAGGCCTTGGGCGAGCTTGATGGAGATGTTTTGCAATGGTACGGTGGCCTGTTGGATATCGGGCAGGGGAATGCTGAGCCAGAGGTAAAAAATCGGAAAGGCGGCGAGCAACGCCGTTTTTTTTCCGGCAAAATACCACACTAATCCGAAAACAAGAAAAGGTAGCGAGCCGACAGCTACGCGCCACTGAATGACTCGGTAGGCGATGATGTAGAGGAAGCATCCGAGCAAGAGAAAGAGTAATCCTTTCCAATCGCCGAGTGTGGCGTTTGCGACGAATTGTTTCCATTGGTAGATGAGCAGGCCAAGAATGATGAAGGGGAACATGATGCCGTGCTCGTAGCGCGTTTCCTCGTTCCAGCTGTCTTTTAAAATGTCTAGGGGTGCTTGTCCTCTCTCGGCGCCGAAGCTTGGCATCAGGGCATAGAAGAAAGTAATGACTGCGATGCAACCGATAATCCCAAACCAGAGGGCGAAGGGCGAGATTTGTGGACGATGGGATGGCGCAGATGGGGTGGACATGGCATGGATATCGTTCGCTAAGACGACGCGAATGTATCAGGGTTTTGCCGCTGGCAAAAGGGAATTATTTTCCCTGTTGTTTGCTGCTGGTGGAGTCTGGTGGGGAGATTTTTTGGTGCGCGCAGCTGCAATGGCTGCCGCAGCTGTTATTGCGTGAGCGTTTGACCATCCAGACGAGGTAACCGACGGCAAGGAATACGATGCTGAGGGCGAGAAAGGTCTGGTAGCCGGAGTTCATGGTGAGCTTTTTAGGAGAGGAGTTGGAAGGCGAGGAATGCGGCGAACCACGCGAAGGCACTCATGAAGGCAAATTGACCGATGGCCCATTTCCATGATCCAGTCTCGCGGGCGACGACGGCACTGGTGGGCAAGCATTGCAGAGCGTATATGTAAAAGAGCAGCAAGCTGATGAGCGATGCGGTGGTGAACATCGGGCGCCCGTCGGCCCAAGTGGTGGCTTGGAGTTGCGAACGGATGCTGCCTCGTGTTTCGACTTCATCATCCGCTTCTTCGACGTGATGCATGATGGCGATAGAGGAAACGAATACCTCACGAGCAGCGAATGATGTAAGAATGGCGGCACCGGTTTTACCATCATGACCGATGGGTGCGAAGACTGGCTCGATAAAGGCGGAAATGCGTCCCATGGCACTGTGGGCTAGTTTCTCTGCTGGATCTTCGCTGGAGGATTTGGGATAGGTTTGCAATGCCCACAGGATGATGGAGATGGCGAGAATGATGCTGCCCGCGTTTTTTACAAAGGCCCAAGCGCGATCACGTACGTGACGGAGAATGTAGGTCCATTGCGGCGGGTGAAACGGCGGAAGCTCCATCATGAAGTGATGGGTATGCTCATCGGGTCCGAGTTTTTTGCGGAGGATTTTTGCCACGGCAAAAGCAGTGAAAATTCCGACAAGGTAGATGGTAGCCATGACGAGCCCTTGTTGCATGGAGTTCCCTTCCTCGCGGTGCAACAGCATGGGTACCAGGAGAAGGTAAACAGGGAGCCTTGCGGAGCAGGACATCCATGGGGCAACGAAGATGGTCACGAGGCGTTCTTTGGCGGAATCGATGGTGCGTGTGGCCATGATCGCTGGAATCGCGCAGGCGTGGGCGCTGAGCAGGGGGAGAAA
>CANHKJ010000031.1 GCA_947460915.1 Verrucomicrobiia bacterium | reverse complement strand
CACCATCGTTCTGGTTAAGGCAATCATGGAGAATCGAATCCGATCCGCTGCCAGCTCCGTCGATCACATCTAGCTGTGGGTATTCGTGCAGTTTATCAGGGAGAATTGAAGTAGAAGAATTCATAGGTGAAGGAAGCTAAAGATCGGGCGAGAAAAAATCAAGAGTGAATTACCTGTATGACTCGCAGGCGTAGGATGGGTGTGAAATAATACGCCCAGCGTACAGATGAGTTTTCACAGAAGATAACGAAGTAGGGAATTGTTATGGTTAGACACTAATCTTTCAAGATTTCGATCTTCGTTTCCTTCTGTTGAGATTGCATTTTCGTCTCGCTCGCAAGTCCATGATTGTGCATTACTCAGATATTCGACAAATTCCTTGATGTGGTTTTCTGCATGGATACATTTTCCTCATACACAACATCTGATGAAAGCACTCGCCATATCCGCCGCATTGTTCGTGCTGGGCATTTTTCAAACTACCGCACTCACACTCAGTAAACCACTGGATTACCAAGTCATCCAACGCGGCGGGAAGAATGCACTTCCCATCGTTGGCGTCGTGGATCATGTCGGTTCCATCATCGAAGCTCGCTTGACGATTGGAGGAAAGTCACAGGCTTGGAAAAAACTCAACGTAGTGATGAATGAACGTGCATTTACCGCATCACTGACGATTCCTTCCGGTGGCTGGCATAGCCTAGAAGTGCGCGCTAAAGCACCTGATCAAAGCACGAAATCCGTGAACATCGCCCACGTGGGCGCAGGAGAAATTTTTGTCATCGCCGGTCAGTCAAATTCAGCAAATTTCGGGGAAGCACTCACGAGCCCTCAGTCAGGTATGGTCGTGAACTTTGACGGAAAATCATGGCGACCCGCCGCTGACCCACAGCCCGGTGCTGATGGCTCAGGTGGCAGCTTCATCCCGACATTTGGCGATCTAACAAACAAATATTTTGGCGTGCCAGTGGCCGTGATTACTTGTGGTTCGGGCGGCACCAGCGTGCGCGAATGGCAACCACAAGGCACGACATTTACAAAACCTCCCACACGAGAAGGCAATACGCTGCGCAATGATGACGGCACATGGATGAGCAATGGCAGGCTTTACAATCAACTGGTCTCGCGGATGAAGGAACTCGGGACTAACGGATTTCGTGCTGTGCTCTGGCACCAAGGCGAGAGTGATGCCAATCAAGCTGACCCCAACCGCACACTGACAGAAAAGGAATATCGCTCGATGCTCGAAAACTTGATCGTTACATCACGCAAGGACATCGGCTGGCAAGCACCGTGGATGGTCGCACAAGTCAGCTACCACAGTCCGGAGCAACCAAGTAGCAATCCGATTCGCGCGGCACAGGCATCACTGTGGAAGGATGGCATCGCCCTACAAGGTCCAGATAGTGATAGCCTAACAGGTTCTCATCGCGACCAAGGCGGGCGAGGAATTCATTTGAGCAAGCAAGGTCTGGTGCGTCACGGCACCTTATGGTATCGGGATGTCTGCCGCTGGATCAGCTATGAAATGATCCAACGCAAGCCAGACGTTCCTTATTTCGCCTATGGTGAGCACCCGAAACAACGCATGCATGTATGGAAAGCCAAGTCAGAGCGTCCGACACCCGTAATCGTATTCATGCACGGCGGCGGCTGGACGAATGGTGACTTGAATAAAAGTGTTTGGGCATATGCCGAAAAGCCCTTGAAAGAAGGCGTGAGTTTTATCTCGCTAGGGTATCGCTTCGTCGATGAAGCTGGTGACATGGTGCCGCCCGTAAAAGCTCCCATGTATGATGCGGCACGAGCGATCCAGACCATACGCCATCATGCTAAGGAGTGGAACATCGATCCATCGCGCATCGCCATGTGGGGCGGCAGTGCCGGTGGCTGCAGCACCCTGTGGTTGACGTATCACGATGATCTCGCCGATGCGAAAAGCGCGGATCCCATCTCGCGTCAATCCACCCGACTCTTCATCGCAGCAGCAAAGTATCCACAAACAACGCTGGACCCGAAACAAATGCGCGAATGGATGCCAGACAGCCGCTACGGTGCTCATGCCTTTCCGGTCGATGCGAAAGGCTTCACCAACAGCTTTGACGCACTGGTAGCTCAACGCGAACAAGTGCTCCAGCACATTCGCGAATTTTCCCCCATCGAACACGTCAGCGCGGATGATCCCGAGGTATTCATGACCTTTGACCATGCACCCGCCATGGGAAAAGCAACAGCAGACCCAACCCACAGCGCAAACTTCGGGGTAGGCCTGATCGAACGATGCAAGGAGAAAAACGTCTCTTGCGACATGCACTACCTTGGCAAAAAAGATTCACGCTGGACCGATGTAACGGATTTCTTGATCGAAAAACTAAAGGCTAACTAAAAACTCTACAACCTAGCATCGAATCCGATTACTTGCTGAAGCTCTCTGGCGACAAGTGCGCAAAAAAATCACGTAGAACGTAGCAATCCCAAACACGGCGAAAGCGGAGCCATGAATCGAACAATGGGATAATTGCCCCCCAATGAGCGAGCTAGTAGTTTACAGCGCAAGCTGGTGAGTAACAGCCCGCTCGCACCTGCTAAAACGCGACAGTTTTTCCAAATAACACCATTACTACCTCCCCCCTCAAGTCTGACGTCTTATGTCTGAAAATCTGAAGTCTTCCCCCCCTTTCCCAAATCTATAACCCGAAATGGTTACTTGCTTGCGATGCACGATGTCGTAGACTGCTTTCCTAAGCACACGTGAAAGATTTATCCCGCCGACAAGCCATTCAGTTGATCCTTGCTACGACCACCGTCGCGGCAATGAACCAGTCCTTTGTGTTCGGTGCTGATGCGCCGGCCACCCTGGGTTTCGATCCCGATCTTTTGAAGAAAGAAATCCCTTGGCCGCGATTGCTCACCAAGGACGAAAAGGAAACACTGAGCCAACTGGTGGATTTGCTGATCCCTGCCGATGAGCTCGGTCCTGCGGCGAGTGAAGTCGGCGTGGTGGATTTCCTCGACGAATGGATCAGCGCTCCTTACCCATCACAACTCAAGGATCGCGATGCGATTCGCGAGGGAGTGAAACGTTTTGATGCCCTTGCGCAACAACGCCATAAGCAAGACTTTCGCAAACTGGATAGCGCGCAGCAAACTGCTCTTCTCGAAGCCATCGCCACCAATGGCACCGAGGAAAACAAGCGCGTTTTTTCTTCCTTCAAGCTCATCCGTGATCGCGCCGCCGCAGGTTACTACACCACTCGCGAAGGCTGGAAAGCCATCGGCTACGTGGGCAATATGCCCATCGCTGGCAACTTCCCCGCTCCTACACCCGAAGCACTCAAACACGCGGGCTTACTCTAACACTTTTTCCACATGCCTCATCTCACCACATCACGCACCCGTGCCGAATCCTATGATGCCATCGTCGTCGGCAGCGGCGCCGCTGGCGGCATGGCCGCTTGGGTTCTCGCCAAAAAAGGCGCAAAGGTTCTCATGCTGGAAGCCGGACGCAACTACGATGCCGTCAAGGAAACTCCGATGTTTCAGGCCTTCTCTGATGCCCCCTTGCGAGGCGCAGGCTTCCCCGAAAAGCCTAACGGATTTTACGATGCCACCATCGGCGGCTGGAATGTTCCGGGTGAACCTTACACCGTGGGTCGCAAGTCGGACAAAGGCTGGCAAGATGCCATCGTCGACAATCGCGTCACTACCGACCAAAATTTCATGTGGTGGCGAGCACGCATGCTCGGCGGCCGCACCAACCACTGGGGCCGCGTATCACTGCGCATGGCTGAGATTGATTTCAAGCCAAAATCCACCGATGGCCTCGGCTACGATTGGCCGATCGGCTACGAGGAGATTTCCCCATGGTACGATCAGGTCGATCAACTCATCGGCATCTATGGATCCAAAGAAGGCATCCCGAACAATCCCGATAGCGACTTTTTCCAACCACCACCGCCACCGCGTGTGTATGAGCAATTGCTGATGCGCGGAGGAAAAAAGTTAGGCATTCCGGTGATCCCCTCACGCATGGCGATCCTTACCAAGCCGCTGAACGGTCGGCCCGCATGCTTTTACGCTACCGCTTGTGGACGCGGTTGTTCCATCGGTGCGAATTTTCAATCCACCACCGTGCTGATTCCGCCAGCACTTCTCACAGGAAATCTCGACATCATCACCAATGCCATGGTGCGCGAAGTCACAGTCGATGCCAGCGGCAAAGCAACCGGTGTTCACTTCATCGATAAACAAACCGGCAAAGAAGAACACGTGCGCGCCACGACCGTGATCCTCGGAGCAAGTTCGTTAGAAAGTGCACGCATTTTGATGAACTCGAAATCCGCGCTTTTCCCGAACGGACTCGGCAACTCCACGGGTCATCTCGGTCGCTGGCTCACCGATTCCACAGGCTCCAGCATGACGGGTCGATTGCCGGTGTTAGAAAACAGTCCCATCGCGAACGAAGATGGCACCTCTTCGATGCATACCTACGCGCCCTGGACCATCGAACGGCAGAAAGACGCCAGCAAAATGGGTGCCCCGCGCGGCTACTACATGGCTTGGAGCGGCGGACGCGGCATGCCCGACATGGGCACAGCTGGTGAAGTTTCCGCGCTCGTAGGAAATGCTTGGGGCAAGAAATACAAAGAAGAAGCGCGTCGATACTACGGCACCTTTGTCGATATCCATGCGCGCGGCGAAATGATCCCTAACGAAAAAAGTTTCATCGAGCTCGATCCCGTCAAGAAAGACCAATACGGCATTCCTGTGCTGCGCTTCCATTTCCAGTGGAGTGATCACGAGATCAAGCAAGTCGGCCATATGCAAAAAAGCTTTGCCGAGCTGATCGAGGCATCGGGTGGAGTGCTCACCAACCCAGTTCCTACTGATCCATCCAAAGTCATGACCGCAGGAGGTTCCGTGAACCATGAGATGGGCGTGGCGCGCATGAGTGCCGATGCGAAAGACGGAGTGACCAACTCCTTCGGCCAACTCTGGGATTGCCCCAATGTATTAGTCGTCGATGGCGCCGTCTTCTGCTCCAACCCCTACAAAAACCCGACCATCACCATCATGGCCCTCGCTTGGAGAGCTTGTGAGGAACTGATCAAACGTTCGAAGAAATGATGTGAGGAGAAGAGAAAGAATTGATCACCGCCGCGAGGAGTGAGCGACATCACTGAGCCTGCGGCAAAATGCCACATAGGCAGTGGGGGCAAATTGTGTATGATGGCTGGTGCAACACACACCACCATCATGACGCACACCTTATCTCGAGTCTCATCTCTTTGCCTCATTGCCCTAGCAACTGCCACCGTGCAATCACAAGCCGCCACCATGGCTGTGAATGGCGGATCGATGAGCTTGGATCTCGACTCATCCATTTTCAGCGCTTTGTTTCTTACTACCAATGATCACTTTGGCGCAACATCGTCAAACAGCTTGACGCTGGCTACCATCACAAATCCTGCAACCCCAGGAGACACCACGGATGTCTGGACGGGATTACCTTTCGGAGTCAATCCAGCCAGCATCTCAAGCCCAAGTGGTCGTACTCTTCCAGGCACTACTTTGACTTACGATCCTGGCAATCTCACAGGAACGGCAGCAGGCCAAATCGGTCTCGGCGGATTCACCCGCTTCAATGGGGCAGGAGGTTTATTTTACATCGGTGATTACCAACTCCTCTACAATGCAACGAGAGCGACAGGTGTCTATTCAGGATGGTATCTGCAAAACACCGCAGGCTTCCCAGCAAACGCATTCGATTTCGCCAATGTCTCCACCAATGTGACCGGCAGTGGATTTACCCTTTCTGGCGACTTGGTGGCGAACTCTGATTCGTTCTTTTCCTTGTATGGTTTAACTGGAACCGACATGGGCAATTTTTCCTTCACCGCGACAGCCGTGCCTGAAACATCATCGGCGTTGCTAGGAACTCTGTCGATGGTAGGATTGCTGACACGTCGCCGCCGCACAGCATGATCGTTCGATCTAGGTATCTGCTTTTGTTTCTCGTCAACTGTTGCATTCCGATGGCCCATGCCGAGGAGTCCAACGGCTCTGTCGTCGAGGAAATGGATGCCATAGTTGTGGAAGCCAGTCGTGAGGATGCATGGAGTCCTCAAGTCACGAGTGCCACTCGGGGTGACGCCGCATTGATTGAAATTCCGCAATCGATTCAAGTGATCCCACGTCAATTGCTGGATGAGCAAGATGCACAAAATCTGGCCGATGCCTTGGTCAATGTCTCGGGCGTAGTACCCACGAAGTCTTTTGAATCACTGATTCTCAGCCCACTCGTGTGAGGATTTCCGGCGGAACTCTACATGGATGGGATGCCGGCCTACGGTTCGACTGCTGCCATGGACCCTTCGTCGCTCATCAATGTAGAGTCAGTAGAAGTCATCAAAGGCCCAACAGCTGCTTTGTTTGGCGGTGGTGTCGGTTCGCCGTTAGGTGGCATCATTCATGTTGTGTCCAGCCAACCCACGGCCGAAAAATCATACGCACTGGGAATGCGCAGCGGCAGTGAAAACACTTTCAATCCCTTCGCCGACATCAATCAACCACTGAATGAAGATGGCACACTGGCTCTTCGAATCACAGGCGACTATGAGAGCAAGGACAGCCACATCGATCATGTGCATCAAACGCGCTGGTCCTTGAATCCAACCTTGCGTTGGGACATTTCTCCCGAGACGAAGCTGACCATCCAAGCGCAATTCCATTCGATCCGCCAACTTGAGTATAGCGGCCTTCCTGCCGCTTTGGTGATTCCTCGCGCCTCGGAAAATGTTGAAGTTTATAACGGCCCCAAGGTTGATCCATTTCGTTTCACTGGTGCCGTTGATGCCCCTGATAGTGTGATTACCAATACACGCTTGGTAGCGGCATACGAGCATCGGCTCTCCGAGCGTTTCAAAATAAATGCCAGTGCACAGTGGTATCACAATCGCTTTGATGAATATTCGATCTACACGTTCTCCAGTGCACAATCTCCCTTGAACGACACCCCCAATGTTTATCCCGTGCTCAGCGGCTACTTGCCATCAGAGGTCAATCAAACCACGCTGAATGGCTGGTTGACGGGCAACTTCAGCTTTGGCCCAGTGGAACATGAAATCATCATCGGCGCTGATCTCGACCTAACAGAAAATATTTCGGCATTAGGCTTCAGTCATTTGCGCATCCCTCTGCCAGATCCTTTTCCCGATACCGTATTGCCAATCCGCGAGGGCTTTATCGATTTCGCCGATCCTAACAGTACATTGCCCTATGTGCGTCCAGCTTTGATCGATCATAGCCAAAATCAGTTCATAACCGGCGGTGTGTTTCTGCAAGATCACGTGACCGCCTGGGAACGCTATCACCTGCTCGGCGGCATTCGCTTGGTGAGCATGAATGTCGACCACCAATTCCAAACAGAAAATACCATTGGCTCTGCGACGCGCTATGACGTCGACTACCAGGAAGCCGCTCCGCGCTTTGGTGGGGTCGTCGATCTCGGCGCTGGCGTATCTGCTTTCGCGGCGTATTCCGAAGGATTTCGCGGCGTGCTGAATTACACGGGAAAAGAAGCGCCAGAGCCCGAACAATCTGCCATGTCTGAGGCTGGAGTGAAGTTTGCAAACGAATCCTATCACCTAAATGGATCGCTCGCCGCATATCAATTGACCCGAGAAAATGTTCCGACTGCCAATCCATTCGTGCCCGGCTCTACTGTGCAGCTTGGCGAGCAACAATCGCAAGGCATTGAGCTCGATCTCGGCTGGCAACCCACGCCGGCCTTTTCGTTGCTGGCCACTTATGCATATACGGATGCCGAAGTCACAGAAGACATCATCAACGAGGTGCCCACTGAGGGACAAGACATCGATCGTATTGGCAAACGACTCGCCCGCGTTCCTGAACACAGCGGTCGCATCGCCGCACGCTATCGATTCCAAGAAGGCAAACTTCAAGGTCTTGGACTGGGTCTAGGAATCACAGCGGCCTCGAAGCGACCTGTTAGTCTGAGCAACAATTATTTCACGGAAGCCTACTGTGTCGCAGATGCCCAGATCTCCTATGAAACGGAAACGTGGCAGGCCGAACTCTCCATCGCCAATCTCACCAATCATTTTTACTACGAACCCTATCCGTATCTTGGCGAAGATGTGGTCGCACCCGCTCGACCGATTTCCTTTTTCTTTAGCATCACCACTCGATTCTAACAAATCCGATGACCTCGCAGATCCCCACCAACATCTTGAAAAAACTCTGCTTACTGACACTACTGCTGAGTCAGCTATGTCGGGCCAGCACCATTGAAGTTCGCTCGGGCAGTTGCATATTTCACTTTGACCCTGCGGCACTGGCGGCGATGAACTATGGATCGAATCCGAATGTCGGAGCCCTGCTTTTTGAAGAGTTTTTTCGCGGCGATGACGACCGACTGCGGACGCGCAATCAATTGCTCAGCGATCAAATCGTGCCGAATTTCACCGCCATTCCTGCCACCAACCTGAAACTCGAAGTCAACGGCAGCACAGTCACCAACATCAACCCCGCAGGCCAACCAACGCGCAATCGCAAGCCTAGCACATTTTCTTACGATCCCGCCAATGTCACCGGCACAGCCACAGGAGAAATTGGCTTCACCGGCACCACACGATTCATCGGCGACTTTACCGGAGCATTTGTATTAGGCGATTATGTTCTGCGCTACAACCTTCCAGCTGGCACAACCGAACCCAATCGCGGATGGGTCTTTGTCAACAATTTCGACTTCCAAGGATTTCCCGCATTCGAGACCACAGCCGTAACGGTGCAAGCAACTGGAGGAAAGCTCATCATCGAAGGAAAACTCACTATCGCACGTGAGCTCGACCTCTTTTTCTTCGTCGGCGACCGAGGAAAAATCGTGGGGGAATTTCGCTTCGAAACACCCAGCGCGCCAGCAAGTCCTCCTTCCATGCCCACGATTTCTCGATTGCCTTCTGGAGCGGCACAGCTTTCCTTTTTCGGTAAAGGCAATGCTCTCTATCAGATTCAACAATCGTCCGATCTTCAACAGTGGACCACACTCGATTACAAAGTAGCGGGAAAAGGACAAATGCTCCAATGGACAGACAACACCGCAATGTCCGCAAGCAAACGATTCTATCGCATCGTAGAAGACAACTAACACATCCTCATGAACACCGAAATTGATTCCGTTACCCGTCGCCACTTTCTCCGCGCGATCACCGCTGCTGGAGCATTCACGTTGAGCCAAAGCACTCGCGCCGACGAACCTTCCGTTCACGAGAAAGCTGTCGCCCTGCTGAAACCAGGTTCAGAAACAATTGTCATCTTGCTTTACCCTGGCTTCACGGCACTGGACGCCATCGGACCACACTACGCACTCTCCGGCATGGCCGGTGCAAGTGTGCGCTTCATCGCAGCCACAACTGACGCAATTGCCAGTGAAAGTGGATTTTCTGTTAGCCCTCACCTCAGCTTCGACCAATGCCCCGAGAACATCGATCTCTTGCTGATTCCTGGCGGTATGGCAGGCACCATCACCGCCATGGAAGATGAGGCCACCATGGCATTTGTGAAAAAAGCCGCAGCACGCAGCAAAATGATTGGCTCCATCTGCACCGGAGCACTCATCCTCGGGGCCGCGGGCTTGATTCGCGGCTACAAAGCCACCTCACACTGGCAAACCATGGACCTGCTGCCCATCGTCGGCGCGACACCCGTCAAAGAACGCGTAGTGATCGACCGCAATCTGGTCACCTGCGGCGGAGTCACCGCAGGCATCGACATGGGCTTCACACTCGTTCGTCGCTACCGCGGAGATCTTTACGCCAAAGGCATACAGTTGCTCGCCGAATACGACCCGCAACCACCGTTCCCCAAAAGTGGCAACCCCGATACCGCGGAGCCCGAAGTCGTTGCCTTGCTCAACCACATGCATGCCGACTACATCAGCGGCTGGGGGAAAAAATTACAAAATACCCCAGGCGCGAAAAAAGATCAGTGAGCGCAAATCAACGATCCAACTCTCACGCACCCAACTCGCGCAGCAAGTGCTGATTGAGCAGAATGCCCGACTCGAAGTTGGCGACGGGAAAGTTTTCGTTAGGCGCGTGGATTTGGCAATCGGGCAATGCTAAGCCTAACAACAAGGTGTCAGCGCCAAGGATTTCGCGGAAAGATTGGATGATCGGAATGCTGCCACCTTCGCGGATCAACACGGGCTCACTTCCAAAGGCAGCCGTTAGAGCGCGTTGTGCCGCTTTGCCGTCAGCTGAGTGCGGATCGGCGAGGTAGGGTTTGCCATCGTGGCCGATGTAAATGTCGATCGATACACCTGCGGGGCAGTGTTTTTCAAAATGCGCACGCACTTTTTCGAGAATGTCTTTCGGGTCTTGGTCGGGCACCAAGCGGAACGAGAATTTCGCAAAAGCCTCGGCGGGCAGCACAGTCTTCGAGCCCTCGCCTTGGTAGCCACCGCCAATGCCGTTGACTTCCGCCGTAGGCCGCGCCCAGACGCGTTCTGCAGAGCTGTAGCCTTCTTCGCCGAAGACTGAAGGAGAGCCGGTGACAGCGAGAAAATCCGCATCGCCCACTCCGGGGATTTTTTTCCACATGTCACGCTCCCAAGCTTCGAGCGGACGGACATCGTCGTAAAATCCATCGACCAAAATTTTTCCGTTAGAGTCATGCAGACTTGCCACCAAGCGCGCGATGGCCGTGGCAGGATTGGCCACAGCACCACCGTAGATGCCCGAATGCAGATCGCCTTTCGGCCCACGCAAGGTCACCTCGGCGCAAGCGATGCCGCGCAAGCCGTAGCCCATCGTCGGAACGCCCGGAGCGACCATGCCCGTGTCCGATACCGCGATCACATCACAGCGCAAGGCTTCGCGATGTTCACGCAAGAAGGGCGCAAGATTCGGACTACCGATCTCTTCTTCCCCTTCGAACAAAAAGATCAAGTTGACTGGCAACTCCCCTTGCTCACGAAGCGTTTTTTCGACGCCAAGAATGTGCGCCAGCATTTGGCCCTTATTGTCGGTCGCACCACGCGCCCAGATTTTGCCTTCGCGAATTTCAGGTTCAAATGGTGGATTTTGCCACAAGGCCAAAGGGTCGACTGGTTGCACATCATAGTGGCCATAAATAAGCACCGTCTTGCGATCCGCACGATGTTCATTCCGCGCGACCACAATCGGATGCCGCGCCGTCTCATGTAGCTCGACCGCCAATCCCATCCCCGTTAGTTTTTCAATCAACCACTGCGCACATGCACGCACATCAGCTGTGTGACGAGAGTCAGTGGAAATACTCGGAAAACGGAGAAAGGTAAAAAGATCTTGTAGCTCTGGTGTCATGCAGGATTCTTCGCCCAGCCTCTCACTCCAATCAAGCAGAATCCGCGAAATTCCACGCCTCAGCCAAAGCGCCCGATTCATGTCCAAATATGCTCAATTTTTGTCCGATTCATGCACCACTCGAAATGCATCGATTTGATTGAATGGATGCAACTCGACAAGCTAATCGTGCAGTAAAACACGCAATCTCATCCGCCGCAGTGTAGCTCGATTTTCGAGATCCTTGCGCGCGAAATTTCCGCCCCCTCAAAATCCCCACCCCTGCATCATGACAAAAAATGACGATTTTTGATAAAAAATGTTGCACTATATCAACAAAATGCTAATTTTTCGGCCGTGCGACGCCTCAAGCATCGCACGGCATTTCCCAAAAAATAGCATGTCGCAAGACAGGGTATGATTGGGTTTTCATAGGTAATTGACTGCCGGAGCTGGGGAGCTCCGGCAGTTTCTTTTTCAGGATATCGTATCGATTCGATACATTTTTCGCACCTAAGAAAATTCTAGAAAAACAAACAAGTGGTGCATGAGATCATACATTTTTAGTCAAAAATGGACAGAAAACCCTGAAATCCACCGAAAAAACAACACCTTGGAGTCATGTCATGCTTTTTGAAGGAACTGCGGTGACCAATCCTTCACGACTTTTCCCTTGCGAGACTTGATACAGAATGCTAGTCAATCAAGGACAGCAAATACTTCAATGACACATCGCCTTGGCATGTTTTACGCTAGGACAAGTTATGCTCATCAACTCCGCATCCCCATACCATGCACACGACTTCCTATCTTCATCGCTTCTTCATTCTCTGTCTCACACTTTGCGCTCTGCCATTCATTCAGGCTCAGGAAGAACAAGGTTTTCTCAACATCGCCAATCTCGTGCCGGGCGATAAGCCATGCAAAATCAACATTGCCGGAAAAGAACTCGTCCCTAGTGGCTTGAAAAGCATCGAATCGACTGGATGGTTCATCGTCCCCGCTGGTGAGCATCAGATGAGCCTCGCCGTTGAGGGCTACAAAACCGCAGCAGGATCGATCACGATCACTCCGGGCGTCAGCACACTCTATGTTGTCTTCCTCCAGCAAATTGGCGACAAAGTCGACAAAAATGGCAATCCGAATCCGCCACAACTCCGCATCAAGAAGTGCGAACCTTTTGCCGAAACAAAAGGACACTACCTAAAAGCGATGTCTTTCTGCCCTGATGAAGAACGCTTTGATCTCGGGCCAAACATTCTTCGACTCAAGATGTTTGGCAACCAAGAAATCACCAACTGGAATGGCGGAGCCTTTGCCCTCAAGCATGGCGATGAGATCATCGGCACCTGCTCTGGCTCCCAAGAAAAAGGCTCTTACTATCTGCTGATCGGCACTGATCACCGCAAAGCTTTCGCCTCGCTCCTCGTCCGCAATGAAAAACAAGAACTTCCTCCTTGGATGAAAAAACCACAAAAACCATGAACGCAGGCATCATTTCGACTTTGCTCGGTAGCTTGCTGAGCATGCAATTCCTTGTGGCCGACTCACTGAACCTAGTCCATCTCGCCGAGTCAGCACCGAGCTTACAATTCCGCGTAGAGTGCCAAAAACTCAAGCAAGAATTTTCCCTCGACTACCTAGCAGATAGCGGCAGCTTCATTTTACCCCAAGCAAAAGCCACGATTCATATCGCCCAAAAAGACAGCCCTTCCTGCCCCATCCCAGTCGCCAAGCACGGATCTATCGCTATTGTTGTGCAGAAGAAAAAATCTCTCGCATGGCATCGAATCGAAAGCAAACCATCAGCTGATCAAAATGCCCTGCGGATTCTCAATCTCTGCGAACAACCAGTCACCGTCGATGTCGAAAAACAGGGCAAAGAAATCGCAGCGGGCGAAGAAGTTGACCTCGGAATTATCAACAAAAAACGCATCTCAGTAAAAATCCAAGGCGCTAAGGCTCAATCAATCACACCAGAGGAAACTGCTGCATTCCTAGCTATTGTTTACCCTACGACTGAGGGGCCGAAGATTCGCTTCATCGCCGATCGGTAATTCGTATCGCACTCGTACTATCGCAGAAACTCGAACTCATTTTTGTAAAATGGATTTGATCAATTGCATTAAGCCCCAAGAGAGTCATCCTGAAAATCTGATCAGGAAATAGGAACTTTCCTTACATCGAAAAAACTTATTCTTGGCAATGACGCCACATGATGAAGCTACCCCACCTCAATCAACAGGTGCTCGCCCTCACTAGGTAGCCAATCTTATCCCCTTAAGAGTATCGGCCCATACTGAAAGTTGCGCCACTGATTCGATCTTCACTGGCGAGATTTCACAGATTGCATCGAATTTGGTTTCTAGAATATGACCGCGCGGGGAGAACGAAATGGAGGTCCAATTACTGTGATCACGGGGCATCGCCGTAGTGCCCGGGAGTGCTCACTCGAGCCCCTTAATCAAAACGATAACGCCACCAAGGAATGGAATGAGCGCAAGGATCCAAGCAAGCTCACCCATTGATTGGAGAAAGCCAAACAAAGCCAAGCCCATCAGCATCAAGACAATCCCTTCCATCAACGATCGACGGGATTTTTTTTCTTGGATCGGTTGCTCATCCTTGTGCGGCATCGACATATTGCGACGGATTTTTTTCGCAGCGCGAATTTGATCTGCGCTAGGAGCCTCAATCTCGACCTTCGGTTTTTCAGTGGAATCTTTCATGACATTATGGAGCAAAAGCTTTTTCCTGAAGAGCCTGACGAGTCGCAGAGCCATCGGAATTCGGAAAATCCGCACGCTGGACGAGGAACAAAAAGTAGCGCTTCTTCACGGGATCAATCCAGCACTGCGTGCCAAAAGCCCCGCCATGACCGTGGCTACCGGGTGACAACGTTGCCGTCACACCTTGCGGTTCACGAACCACACACCAACCGATGCCCCATCCATTTCCCGGAGTAAATCCTGTGGCGAGATCCCCCGTGTGAACGCGGGTCATTTCACGCACGGTTTCTTCCTTCAGGTAACGACGACCATCCAACTCGCCGCCACGCAAAATCATACGAGCAAAACGACCATAATCCGCAGCGGTCGAAAACAAGCCTCCATTGGCGCGTGGATAGCGCTTCTTATTCGCACCTGGTTCACCTAATAGAAAACTCAATGGTGCCTCTTTCCACTCGGTGGCCGAGCTTTTCTGATACGCCTTGCACAAACGTTTCATCTGTTCCGCACTGGGAGAAAATGTCGTATCTTTCATGCCTAGAGGCTGAAACAACTCCTCAGCAACAAAGGCTTCATAGGACTTGCCACTCACCACTTCCACCACACGCGCCGCGGTGTTGATGCTCGATTGGCAATAACTCCATTTGCTATCGGGCGGAAAATTGACAGGTAAGGTGACCACATGTTTGGTGAGTTCAGCGAGTGTCTCAAACTCTGTATCAGCTCCGCGTGGCACGTCACTCAAGCCCGAGCTGTGTTGAAGACATTGCGCAATGGTGATGATAACTTGCTTGCCCTGAGCATCCTTGAGATCGGCAAATTCGGGCAGATACTTTTTCACCGGATCTTGGATGTTGAGTTTGCCGCGCTCATGCAACATCATCACCGCCGTTCCCGTAATCGGCTTGGTCATCGAAGCAATCCAGAAAAGGTCATCCTCTTGAATAGCACGTTTGCTTGCGATATCGGCTAGCCCCGACATTTCCCGACGCAGCACACCATCGCGGTCACCAGTTTGCACAAGGCCACCAACCATTTCATGTTTCGCAATCTCCTCATCCAGTTGCTTTTTCAACAAAGGAAAATCCTCTGCCGCATGAAGACTCATGCCACAGAGGATGGGAATCAATAACAGATGTTTCATGACCCATGCTATCGCGAACCAAGACTGCGCACAAGAGGAAAACAAAGGGAGTAGAAATGTCGTGACCCACTTGCGCATATTCATCTTACTTCTGCAAGCTCTTCATTTTTTCCAACATCTCCTTCATTTGTTTCTTGATCGATTCAGGCACATTGGGGTCATTGAGAGCTTCATCAAGATCCGCTGCGCCATCAATTTCCAACTTAAAAGAATTTCCACCCTGATTGCCATTTGCTTGCGCGCCGCCACTATCATTCTGCTGCTGTTGACCGCGCTCCTCGATGGTGACCGTGAGATTTGCGCGCTCACCCTTGCGCATATATTCTACCTCGATGGTGTCGCCTGCCTTGTGGTTTCTCAGTTCACTGCGCAGGTCTTCTTCTTCCGCGAGGACTTGATCGCCCGCTTTGAGAAGAATGTCGTTCACTTTCAACCCAGCCTTGGCCGCCGGCCCGTCGTTGGCCAAGGTGCGAATGACCACGCCCTCATCAGGACCGAGTCCGAGTTGCTCACGCAATGCTGGATCTGCGGCCTTGACCTCTGCACCAATCCACACACCCGCTGGCTTCGATTGACCTTGTTGTTGGGGCGCTTCATCACCCGCCTCGTCAACGACATTGCCATCACCATCGAGCACTTCGGTTTTTTCTTCGGTAACACCATTGCGCGTGGTCACGGTCTTACGAATGGTTTTTTTGCCATCCGAGGTGATCGATACCGATTTGCTCTCGGAGTGTGATGTGGTGCCGTTGCCATCGAGCTTCGCACCCGCTTTGCCGTCAGCATCCGCCTTAGCGCCATCTCCATCGATCTCGATGTCAATTTTCACCTCGCCGGGATTTTTCGCTTTGTCTTTGACCTCATCCAGCACTTGTGAGTGCATGGGTGTCGATCCTAGGATTGCAACCGCAAGGGAAGCTGTCATAATTCTGTAGTTTGCTTTCATATCGTTTGTGGTTGTTGGTTAGATTGTTAATCAAAAGTGACAGGTGCACAGACAAGGGTGTGCTTGATCTCCGATGAGCGGATGAAGATCGGCGAGTGCGTGTTTGCGACGGTAGATTCTTCTTTCCACTGCTGTTGCAGTAGCTCCCAGTATCCCCCATCCACTTCAAAAAGCTGCAAGCGCTTGCTTTGGAGCAGGATTTTTTCATGGTGTCGAACCGTAACATTCGGCTCTGCTTCCTGTGACTCAGCGCGACCCGCGTGTCGATGCAAGAGCAACCCCATCGCAAGGGCCGCCGCAATCGACAGCAAAGAGACAAGGCGCTCTCTCCATGAATGAGACATAATATTTTCAACCACTGGCGCAGGTGGATGTGCAAGCCGAGCGCGCAATGCTAGCGGCAACGGTGCAGGTTTAAGCTGTTTCAAAAACGAATCGGAAAGGTCCTCATTCATGGTTGTAATTCGGTTAGTTTGGGTTTGAGTCGCTCGACAGCGTAACGGTATCGAGATGTGGCAGTCGCCACAGGAATCGCCAACAACTGCGCAATGGCGGGAAAAGTCATTTCACCCCAAACACGCAAAATCAAAACCTCGCGTAAGTCATCAGGCAAGTTCGCCATTTCCACCTGAATCATATCATTCACATCGCTCGCGCCAACATCGCTGACAAACCAGTTGTTTCCCTCAGAAACCTCATTTTCGCGACGTGCGCGACGATCCATGCTGCGACCCAGATCAATCGCACGACGACGGATCGTGGCAAAAACCAAGCCGCGCGGTGGCACCTCTTCTTGGGCTTTTGACCATGTTTCCACCAAAGCCTCCTGCAACACATCTTCCGCATCCGCCTCGCATCGAGTTTGTTGACGAGCATACAGAAAACAGACTTCAGCGTGCTCATCAATCCACTGCTGCCATCGCAGCGCAGGATCTTGATCCGTTGATTGTGTTTTGTGACTCATGTAATTCTGCCAATACAGCGGCACGCTCACCCCTACCGATCTGTGATTGAGAAAAAAAGCCCGCTTTTCTATCGGCACACCTCACACATCGCAGGCTTGCATTTTCAGCACTATGAACGATGATGTCGTCACTCCGCATGGATTCTACATCATCCACCTCCGCTAGCGAACACGTCAGTAAGACGAAAACCATCTTTGCGATTCTCTCCATCGTGCTTCTCTCTGTCCTGAGCCTAGTCATGATGAAACAATGCAAACCTGAAGCAAAAAAAGAAGAACGCGTCTTTGCCAATCCGAGCGTAGAGGTCTTTACCATTGTCACAACTCAGCAACAGCTCAACATTGCCTCGCAGGCAGTAGTAAGCAGTCGGCGCGAGGTGCAACTAGCATCAGAAGTTGCAGGGAAAGTCATCGAAGTATCACCACAATGGAAGCGCGGCGGCTTAGTCAAGCCTGATGAAATTCTTATACGCTTGGATTCGGCCGACTACACTGCGGCACGAGCACGCATGGAATCGATGCTAGCACAAGCCCAAGAAAATCTGGCGCTCGAGAGCGCTCAAGCGGAAATGGCGATTCGCGAATGGCAACGTGTGAGCAAAGACGACCCATCACCCCTCACTCGACGCGATCCTCAAATCAACAGTGCCCGCGCCTTGGTCAGCTCAGCACAAGCTGATCTGGAGAAAGCCAAACGCGATGAAGAACGCACGATTCTCCGCGCTCCCTTCGCGGGGCGCGTTCGGCAAAGCAATGTCGAACTCGGTTCTTACCTTACGCCTGGATTCACGGTCGGAGAACTCTATGCCGATGATGATCTGGAACTCCACAT
>CANHKJ010000030.1 GCA_947460915.1 Verrucomicrobiia bacterium | reverse complement strand
CGAAAAAAATGGTCAACAACAAGGTCCAGTAACGTTGGAACAACTTCAGCGATATGCAAGCGATGGTGAAATCGCAACCACTAATCTTGTCTGGAATGAGACACTGCCTGCTTGGACGGCTGCGGGTCAGATCGCTGATCTAACAAATTCTTTTCCATCCCCTACCGCGCCCTCCGATCCGAGCGCTGCAACTGGGGGATCATCAAATCCTTATGCCGCTCCTCAAAGCAGCTGGAGGGCTCCCTCATCGGCTCATGCTAATCCGCTAGAAGGATTGAGTGAAATCATTCCAGGCTCAGAGAGTCTGGATGCCCCCGCCTGTATCAAGCGCGGATGGGATCTCATGTTACGAAATGCCGGTATCGTTGCGCTGGCTATGCTTGTTTCATTAGGCTGCACGTGGGCAGCATCAATATTGATTGAAGCAATCACGGTTCCATTAAGCATGGCGACCACACCCGAAAATGTTTCTACTTACGACGAGTATGCATTACAAGAAGATCCATCATACCTTCTATTAGGCGTCACCATTGGGCTTGGCATCATCAATCAAATTTTTACCATGTATATCAACCTTGGCATGCTCCGTGTCTGGTTGAATTTAGCCTCAGGCAAGGCTGCCTCAGTAGGAATGATTTTCGGTGAAGGCAGAAAATTATTCGTCGCCATCGTGGCATCGATCATCTATGGACTCGCGGTTTTGATTGGACTTATCCTCCTTATCGTTCCTGGCATTTACATCGCCCTACGCTACGGACACTACATGAATGCCATTGTTGATAAAAATCTCGGCATCATGGAGTCGCTACAATACAGCTCCAATCTCACGACAGGCAATCGCATGCCGCTTTTTGTATTAGCGATCCTCTGCATACTGGTCATGCTAGCTGGCTTTCTCGCATTCTGTGTTGGCATTTTTGTCGCCATACCCATTGTGAGCTTGGCTGCTGCTGTCAGCTACCGCTGGATGCAATACGGTCATCGTGTTGTCATCGATCAACCGGCGTGACACAGCTTCATGCACATGATTTTAAGTCATTAGCCTAAAAAATCTGGGAAAAGAGCAACCGATCACGGAACTGATCTCAGAGAATCATAATGAGCTGAGCGGCCTGAGCGATAAGCACCCCGAGTAGGCTTCCCGTCATCATGATGCATGATTCTCTGCCAAATAGATTTTCCCAAAAATTGGTGATGCGATGCGTCTTTGTCGCCTTCGCTCTTCGCCCCCGTGTTGCGATCTGCAATCTCTCGCGTGATGGGGAGATTTTTTGAGCTGCCAAACTTGCTTTCCGCTTGATTTCACCAGCGGTTCTGCTCGGATCAGCTTGTTGCAGCAATTTGCGCAAAATCTCTAACAAACTCTCACGCTCATGGCCTCGAAAAAATCTTCTCCAAAAAAATCCTCAGCAAAAATCAAGCCATGGACCATGAGCATGCCAGACGATCAGTTCGAGCGCATGCGTCAGATCCTCGCGGCACCGAGTCCGATCGGCATGGAGGCTGCCATGTCCACGGGAGTGATCGAGCCAATGATGCGTGAGTATATGCCCGATGGCTGGGCGATTCATCGCTTCAAGGGGCATGCGGGATTGGTGCTCGACACGCACCCAGGCGACACCTCGCGGCCCAGCATCATGCTCATCGGTCATGCCGATAAAATCCGCATGCAGGTGCGCAGCATCTCGGAGGATGGAAAAATTTACATCAACACAGATTCGTTTTTGCCCAACGTGATTGTCGGTCACGAGGTCTTGCTTTTCAGCGAAGAACCAGAAAAACCCGGCAACTGGCGTCGCATCGAAGGTGGCACGATTGAGGCGATTGGTGCGATCCATTTCAGCGAGCCATCGCAACGCTCGGGGGATAAAGGTTTGTCGCCTGATTCGATCTACCTCGAATTGCAAATGCACGGCGAAAAAGCCAAGAAGCGCTTGGAAAAACTAGGCGTCAAGGCTGGAGACCCGATCATTCTGAATCGCCCGATCAAACGCGGCTTCAGTCCTGATACCTACTACGGTGCCTACCTCGACAACGGCCTCGGTTGCTTCATGGTCACGGAGTTGGGCCGATTGCTCGCTGAAAGTCCGCTGAAAAACCTGCGCGTTTTGTTGTCCATCGCCACCCACGAAGAGATCGGACGATTTGGTGCTGCGGCTCTCGCCGGAGATTTCAAACCCGACGTGCTGATCGGCACCGATGTCGGTCACGATTATCTCGCGGCACCCAACCTCGGTGCTAAGCGCATGAACCCTGAGGCCATGGGCAAAGGTTTCGCGCTCACCGTAGGTTCGATCGTGACGCCCTATCTCAATCAGCTCATCATGGAAGCCTGCCAAAAGGCCGAGATCCCCGTGCAAACATCCGTTGTCGGTCGCGATACGGGCACCGATGCCATGGGCGCGGCCCTAGCGGGCTTCGACTGCGTGGCCACCAGCATCGGTTTCCCGATCCGCAATATGCATACCATCAGTGAGACCGGCCACACTGCCGATATCCTCGGAGCACTGCACGGTATGTTTACGAGCCTGCACTACATGGATGCCATGAACAAAGGCAAAGGCATCACGCGTGAAGACTTCAAGAAAAACCACCCCCGCTTGGATCTTACCAAGAGGTTGGAGAGTGGTTGGTGATGGTGCGCAACGATTCCCCAAGGCGATCAGCCGTATTGTTGATTGAACACCTTGGCGGTGACTGCCTGGCATTTCGGCTTGCATGTGGATGAAGATTAGCTGGCGGTGCTGAGGGTGGCAGATATTTAGGGTATCGATGCTGCTGTTGCATCCGAAGTGAATCTCCGGATGGATCGCCAAACTCGGCTTTCGGCGGCAGATGTGCGGCGTTTTGCCGCAACCATGGGCTTTGTGCCGCTTTCCCATTGGATGGAAGACTTGAATCTTTGCTGACCATGGAGTGGCTCGCGGTGTGTGTGGCTTGCTGATTGTTTCTTTATTTCGAGTTTTCTCCTTGCCATCATTAGGGGATTTGGTATGCTTCACGTAACCGATTGTGCAAATGGTCGGTATAATAATCGGAGCGAATGCTTCAACCCATAACAAAACCAAAAAATACAGTATATGAAAACTAGCAAATGGACTCGTAAGGGTTTCACACTTGTGGAACTCCTCGTCGTAATCGCGATTATCGTTGCGCTTGCGGCTCTCTCCACTCCAGCGATTCTGAAACAACGGAAGAAGATGGATATGACACAGGCGATCAGCAACTCGAAACAAGTGTATCTTGTGCTGATGGACTTTGAAAATGACATGGGCAACTTCCCTGACCCGGAGTTGGCTCGTGAGAACGATGACCTCGAAGGATTTTCCGGTAATACGGCGAACCAAATGCTCGGTCAATTGATCGCAGGTGGTTACACCAAGTCTGAGGAAATTTTCTACGCCAAAGGCGGTAACCCCGCTGGCAACAAGAAGCCTAATGACGTGATCAGCCCGCGCACAGAAATCCTCCAAGCAGGTGAGTGCGGATTCGCCTATGTCATGGTGACAGGTGAAGGTTCCGGTTCACGTGGTCTCAGCACATCGGATAACGGTGGTCTTCCTGTGATCTGCGCTCCTGTGCAGTCCGGCGGATCCGATGCAGTGTTCAAGCCTGAGCCTTATGACAATCGTGGTGTATATCTCCGCGTTGACGGTTCGGCTCGCAACGAGCGTCTGAATCAAACCAACAACAAGGTAAAAGTGGCGAGCAAAACTCTGTTCGATACCGGCAACGGCACAGTGTGGGACACGACGCTCACTCCTCAAGTTGTGCTTCCTCAGTAAGCATCTTCTAAGATCCTCATCGATCTGATTCAGGGCGGCCCTTTGCGGGGGCGCCCTTTTTTTGTGAATCATCTGAAGAAAAAAGGGTGCCGTTTCCCTGTAAGCCGGATTCTGTCCCGGCGGCCTCGCGGCAGCCATGGGCGATCATTTCTCTCCTTACTTGCGTAAGACCCCGCTTGCGCGGAGTGCGACTATTACCCGGAGAAGTGAGCGGGTCGCTCTCCCCTGTTCTGTCTTGCACCACGTGGGGTTTGCCCTGCCACCTTCGTTACCGTCGGCGCGGTGGGCTCTTACTCCACCATTTCAACCTTACCTGATTCTCGCAAGCGAGACCATCGGCGGTATATTTTCTGCGGCACTTTCCATCGAGGATCTCTCACGATTTCCCCGTCCTCACTTTTCACGAGGCACGCTACCCTGCGGTGTCCGGACTTTCCTCAGCCTGCCTTGCGGCACACTGCGATCACCCGGGAAACGGCGGCGCGATTGTAGTGGGGTTTTTCGCAGGGAGCGAGGTTTATTGTGTGCGAGATACCAGATTTTCAGACATAAGACATAAGACGGGCTGTTGCAACGAGATGCAGGGAGTTTCGCGAAAAAGATGTCAAATCTTATGTCTTATGCCTGAGAGTCTTTTTTCTGAGTGCTATGGCGCTATCACTTTCTTCCAAAAATTTGATTTTTCGCGAACCATTTGTTCGAGAAATTCAGCGGCGCGGGACATGGAGATTTCGAGTGGATGGCCGAGGTTGCTGATGGCGCAGTGGTCGAAAAAGATCGCTGCATCGATGACCTCAGCGCTGATATGTCCCGCCACAGCGATTCTGGGTTTCCCCTCTTGCTGAGCCATGTGGGCAATGCCGATGGGGCCTTTGCCGCTGAGCGACTGGGTATCAAGTGAGCCCTCGCCAGTGATCACTAAATCTGCCGATTGAACGCGAGAGCGGAGGTCGATGGCATCGGCGACTATGTTGAATCCAGGCATGAGTTGGGCATCGCAAAAATGCAGCAGTCCAAATCCTAAGCCACCTGCCGCACCGGCACCAGGAGTCAGTGCATGATCATTTCCGTCGCTGAGCTCGGCGATGCGTTGGAGCAGGGCATCGAGCCACAGGACATCTTCGGCGCTAGCACCTTTTTGCGGACCGTAGATGGCGGAGGCTCCGCGTGGGCCGCACAGCGGATTATCGACATCACAGGCGACGAGAATTTGCGGCAATGTCATACGCTCGCTGGTGTCGATTCGTGCGAGCTGTCGCAAATTTTCTGGCGTAGGCGAGAGTAAATGACCGGAATGGTCCTGAAATTCGACACCGAGCGCGGCTGCCATTCCAGCTCCTGCATCGTTGGTCGCTGAACCGCCAATCCCGATGATGATTTTCTCAGGTTGATGTTTTTCGATGGCATGTCGCATCATTTCTCCAGTGCCAAAAGTGGAGGCCAGAGCGGGATTGCGCTCCTCGGACCGCAAGCGCCACATGCCACTAGCGGCGGACATTTCCATGACGACGGTGGATTTTTCCTCAGTGGTGACGATACCGTAATCGGAGAGAATGGGCTGCCCGAGCGCATCGTGGCATGGTGCTTGATAAAGTGTGCCATTCAGCGCTGCAACCATAGAGGCGACGAAGCCTTCGCCACCGTCAGCGATGGGGCAAAAATCGACGTCCCAGGCTTCGCCGAGACCGCGTTGGATCGCCGCACAGGCTTGTTCAGCTGATAGGGAACCTTTGAATTTATCGCAGGCAATGAGGGCGCGAGGCATTGGTGGATTGCTGGAAAATGGTTAGGCTTCGGCGTGTTCTTTGCGTACGGCGGGTGCGATGGCATCGATGGCTTGTAGGGTTTCTGTCGATAAAATGGGCACATCGAGCGCGGCGAGATTGTCATCGAGTTGGGCGACGGTTCGGGCTCCGATGATCACCGAAGTGACGCCTTGTTGTTGCAGTGCCCAACGCAATGCCAAGTGGTGCAAGGGCATGCCGAGAGCGGTGGCAATCTGGTGCAGAGCGCGAATTTTTTCCTGCTGCGCGATCACTTGTGCTTCTTGCAAAAAGCCTTCGGAACGAGCTGCGCGTGAACCTGCAGGAATGCCATCGACATACTTCGGCGTGAGCATGCCTTGCGCGAGCGGGCTGAACACAATCGAGCCAATGCCGTTTTCTTCCAACCAAGCGTGAATGCCCTCGGCCTCAGGCCAGCGATTGAGGATGGAATACGGTGGCTGATAGATGAGGGTGCGCACACCCATCGAGCGCAAAATTTCCACTGCCTCACGGAGCATTGGCAGGGGATATTTCGAGAGTCCCACATAGAGGGCGCGACCTGATTGCACCGCGGTAGCGAGCGCTGACATGGTTTCCTCCAGCGGCGTATCAGGATCGGGGCGATGCGAGTAAAAAATATCGACGTAGGGTACGCGCATGCGGGCCAGCGATTGATCGAGCGAGGCAAGGAGGTGCTTGCGCGATCCCCATTCGCCATAGGGGCCTGCCCACATCGTGTGACCGGCTTTGGTCGAGAGGATGATTTCATCGCGATGCGCCGCGAGGTTTTCGTGGAAAATTTTGCCAAAATTGCTTTCGGCCGAGCCCGGAGGGGGGCCGTAGTTGTTGGCGAGATCGAAGTGCGTGATGCCAGCATCGAAGGCCCGCACAATCATATCGCGAGCGGCCTTGGGATCATCGATATCACCAAAATTGTGCCAAAGACCAAGAGAAACATCAGGAAGTAGCAAGCCCGAGCGACCACAGCGACGATAGGAAATCATGGCTGAATCTTGAAGGGTATGTGGCAACTGACAATCTCAAAATCACGCAAAGCGAAGGCAAAGGACTGGCAGGAGAATGGCGGCAGAAGAATTGGGGAATGGATGATATTTGTTTAGCGTTCATTGTTTTATATCTACTATTTTTGTAGTAATTAAATTCGCCGTTGCACGCAGTAGAATCGTAGATAAAATTGGCTTGATGCATCACCGCGCACCGTGTCCTTTTTTGCCAATCGTCGACGAAGTATGCGACTATCAGATTTTGCAACAACATGGCGCGCGTCGCGATGCGGGCTTTTATGTATCGGCTTTGCAGTATGCGCAGCAGCTGTGGTGCGATGGCCATGCGGGACGAGCCTTGTTAGCAGCCACGCGGGCCTTGTATGCGGATCTTGCGGAAGGGGATGAAGTTCTCTCGCGTTGGCCTCTGCCGTATGCGGCTTTGGCTTGGATGATGCAGCATCATACCAGCGATGATTTCCCGGGTAACCCCCGTTTGAGTTATCAGCATCAGGCGACTCGCTTGCGCGGTGATCGTGCGGAGCTTCGTAGTGCGCGTGCTTGGGCAGTGTGGGCGTTGGCCTGTGCGGCTCGTCCGAGTTTGCCCGGTGATGTCAGTTGCCCTGAGCGCTCGCGTGAGGAAATTACTTTGGCGCTAGAGCAATGGGGGCATGGGAATGAAGTTCTTGTTTGGGAAAATGCGTTGAGTTTGCTGGTGGGAAAATGATTGCTCAGGAATTGAGAATCTGACTTCCCTTGCGCGCTGTGCTTTGCTATGGTGGCGGGGACATGGAAGCGAAGACAATCGATCATGGCCCAGCGGTGAGGCAATTTTCCGTGATGCTCCCGAATCGAGTCGGGGCGCTAGCAGCTTTGGTAAAAATGCTGCGCACGCACGCGATTGAGGTATTGGGCTTGAGCATGCAGGATGCGCGTGATGCGACGATTGCTCGCATCGTGGTCAGTGATCCTGAGACGGCAGGTCATCTGTTTCTGGAAAAAGGCATTCCGCATACCTGCTGTGAATTGCTGGTGGTCGAGCTCAAAGAAGCGGGGCCAAATTTATTGCAATGCCTCGATCACTTGATGATGGCGGAAACCAACGTGGATTTTGCCTATCCATTGCTTTCAGTCTACCATGGCTATTCGTTGTTAGCGATGCATGTGGATGATTTGGAGTTTGCCGCCTCCATCCTGAACAGCGCTGGATTTACTCTGGTGTGGCAAGATACCTTGAGTCGTTAGTTGCTTTGGAGCGTGACTCAGGTTTCAGCGAGTTTTTGTAAATTCTCATGCATCACAGTCATCGCCGCACCGCTACCCCGAAGATTGAGAACATACGAGGTGGAAGTATCGTGATGCACGGAGATTTCCAAGTTGGTCACCTCGCCTTGGTGCATGATGTTGTAGTGGGAGCAAAATTGTTTCTGGATGCGCAGACCGCCGACACGATTGCAGATCACCTCAGTCTGGCTCTCGCTGAGTCCGCGATCAAACGAATGCTGCAAGCCTTGCAGAAATGTTTTCAACATGGTGAGATCGATCTCGACTTGGTAGTGCTCCATCGGCTTTTCCGTCTCGTTGTCACCAGCCCATGAGGCATCGACTGGTGTGCCGTCGGCGTCTAGAGGATCACTCACGAAGGAACCAATGCCTTTCTCAAAACCCTTGCGTATCAATCGGTTAAATGGCCACATAATCGTTAAGATTAGCGGTTCGGCTGAAAAAAGCGATAAAAAAGCACGCAAAAAAACCTCCGCTTTGTGAAAAGCGGAGGTTGGAGAAAATGAGGTTGCTCAAGTTTATTGCTAAACTTATTGCTCGGGCATTTGTGGCATCGGGAAACCACCACCCGCAGGGGCAGGAGGAGCGTCTTCAATGCTGACCAATTCCAATTCAAAAATCAGAGTGCTGTTTGGTCCGAGTTGCTCGCTACGGCGTTGATCGCCGTAGGCCAGAGCGGCAGGGATGAACAATTTCCATTTAGCGCCGATGGGCATGGTGGTGATGGCTTCTTTGAAACCAGGAACCACTTCGAGAGTCATCGGAACGGGTTTGCCTTCGGGTGATTTGTCGAATTCGGTGCCGTCGATCAGCGTGCCGCGATAGTTGACGAGGAACTGCTTGTTGTCCTCTGCACCTTCTTTAGGAGCTTCGTATTTTTTGTCACCGCCTTTGGCGAGAACTTCGTATTGCAGACCGCTCTTGGTGGTGGTCACTTCCTTGCGCTTGCCATTTTCGGCGAGGAAAGTTTTTTCAGCTTCGAGATTTTTGGTAGCGAGTTCTTTTTCGCGTTTTTCGAGTTGGTCGCCCAATTGTTGCATCGCGGCTTGGATGTTCGCTTCGGAGATTTCAGGCTCTTTATTGCTCATGGCAGCAATGAATCCTTTGAGGAATTCTGCGGTTTCGAGGTCGGAGAGGCCGATGCCAAAACGTCCGACTTGTTGTGCAAACTGGCGACCGTTTTGGAAGCCGAAGCCGTAGGACGAATTCGTTTTGATTTGCTCAGGTGTGAGTGCTGGTGCCGCGGGAGCAGCAGGGGCGGCGGGAGCAGCAGTCGCTTCGACGGGAGCGGTGGCAGCTTCCGTTGGCTTGGCGGCTTCTTTTTCAGGAGCTGCGGCTTTTTTAGCCTCCTCAGCGTGGATGGCGATGGTGGTAGCGAGCATCAGCACGCCGGGGATGAAGGATAATTTCATAATTCGAATGAGATAAATGGGCGCGCCCACGCTAGGGGCTTCCCCTTTGTTGTCGAGTGCAAAAAGCGCGGGCAGGGGATAAAAGAGCAATTGTCACCGAAAAACCCTAGGTTCCCTTGCTTGTTGCGCATTTTTCCTGATGGGAGAGTGGAAAAGTGACGAGTCTTCAGTCCGTTGCGACTGGGTGACAATTGATTGCACAAGGAACCACCTGTGCCATATTCTCGTCGTGCAGGAGGAGCGGATTTGCAAGCGCTGCGGGCGCGGCATCGAGTGGCGAAAAAAATGGGAAAAGGTCTGGGATAGCATTCAGTATTGCTCGGATGCTTGTCGCCGTCAGCGTGTCAACGCCGTGGATCGACAACTCGAAGAATGCATTGTTCGCTTGCTGAGTCAGTGCGCATCTCATGCCACCATTTGTCCGAGCGAAGCCGCGCGCGAGGTGTTTCCGTTTGCATGGTGTGATCAGATGGAAGAAGCGCGCATGGCAGCACGACGTTTGGTGGCTGAGGGGATCATTGAGATCACGCAGGGCGGTCGCGTCGTCGATCCGTCTCACGCCAAAGGACCGATCCGATTGCGGAAAAGCAAAAATTTTCCGCCGAGTTGTTAGAGATTGCCCATCAAACCAATCGCGGCAAATGCGGATTATCTAACCACTTGGGCGGAATTCCTTGAGCAGCGGCGAGCAATGAGCCCACCACCGCACCGCGATGGCAATTGTCGCCGCCAACCATCGCATTGGCCAGGATTCCTGCCTCGGCATCGTGGTGATATTTCCAGCAAAGATACAACGAAGCAGGCATGGATTCGGCGATGTAACAGGCCGGGCTGAAGCGTTGGCCAATGATGTAGGTATCAGGCTGCGCCGTCCATTTTTCCGCCTTGGTACCCGAGATCCAATCGCCAGCTTCGCGCTGAATGGCCTCGCGCAGTGAGAGTCCTTCGCGAATGCGAAACAGCAATCGCGCTAGGGTATCGGCAGCTCGCAACACATTGGCATGCGCATGTGTGAGTCCGACGTGTTCTTTCACTTTTGCCCGCAATTCTTCATAGGGTGCATCGCGCAGCACATAGCACAACGCAGGCACCTGAGCGAGGCCGCCGATGTGTTCGTCTGAGATTGCACATTTGCGCGGGGCTTTTCCCATTGCGTATCGTGTGAAAAATCCGCGATGATATTCTTCCAGATAGGTGTCCCGATGTCGGCCCGGAGTGCGCATGAAATCAATGTAATGTGCCAACCACTGATCCGGATCATAGCCACCATTTTTTTGGCACAGCTTGACCAATTCGGCAGCTAACTGAAAATTGAGCGTGTTTTCTCCTGCTCGCAGAAATTGATGATAATGCACATCGCGCTGCCCCCAATACACCGCTTGGTCGTGAAGGATTTCGCCTTTTTCGTTAGATGCTTGGTATTTTGATCGCCACAAAATCGAACCTGTGTGCGGATGTTTCGGCGCGAGGTAAGTTTTGATATCACCATACTCGCGTCGCAAGGCATCGCGATCGTAGTACCAATGCACAGGCATGGCGATAGCATCCGCGACTAAAGAGCCAAGAAAAGCGCGCGCGAAAACATCGTCGGGGAAAGTCGGCAGGGAAGAAGGTTCGGTCATAAAAAAAGCAGCGCTCGCAGGCTTTGTGTCAGCCCAGCGATTCGCGACGACAATCAAGCCGTGATTTTTGATTTTGCAAATAGCACTCAAGAAAGCGCAAGGAAAAATTCCTTATTCTGGATGAACTCAACCAATCAAAATCAAGCGCGGTGGCTCACCATCGATCGGGTCTGGGGCGCGATGAATGCAGGGCGGCACATCTGTTCCTGGGTAGTCGATGGCGATGCGCCATAAGTGACCCACGCCAAAGCGGAACGTTCGTGCATTGGGCAATGCGTCATAATGCAGGTCGTAGTAATTTTCCGTTAGATACTCGATAAATCTTTCATCATCCGCTCCGCCAAAATCTGCGAGCAATCTCGCGCGCACGGTAGGCTCTTGTGCGCGCAGGATGACATCCTCATGGCAAACCCCAATGCTCGATGCACCCGCATAGGTACAGAGATAGGTATCGGCGATGTCAGTGGCACGATCTACATGAAAAGAACACACATCCGTGCGCATCAGATCTTGCTGGTCATGTCCGATGTAACCGTTGACGCAATCGATCTCGGGATCGAAGCCATAAGCGCGCAATTGTTCCTGATCGCGCAGCATTGTTTCGATTGCGATTTTTCCCGCAGCACTCACCGGAAGAGTAAGCAGTTGATCGCGCTCCAGCGTGGTAATGCCGCGCTCTACGTGGAGGTGACGAATCACTTCCTCGAAATCGCCCTCTAACGTACGTCTCAGGCACAATGCATTGACGCCATCGCGCATCGGCGTAGAAACGAGTTCGTAAATGCTGTTCACATAGCGAACATGCGGATGATCAAGAGGCTCGGCTATCATGTCAAAAAATGGGCACCAGCGATTCATGCAGGATTTGCCATGATGCGCACGAACAAAATGACCAGCTTTCCACGGGTCATCTCAGCAATCTCACTAGCGAGAGATCTGCTCGATCGGAATCCTCAGGAAAAACAAATTGCCGCCACCCTCGTAGAGCACGCCCAGATGGCGATCATCCACTGGAGCTAGGCACGAGTAACCGAAACACACGCGCTCATCATACAACAATTGTTTTTCGAGCGGCCAGCTCATGCCCTCGTCATCGGAGCGTTTGATCGTCATATCCTTCCGCGCCGCAGTGCTATCAGGATTGCTGAAAAAATGTGTTTTCTTTTGATCCCAGCGTAGCACACTGCCCATGCACACAGGCTCGCGCAATGCTTTGCGGTCCGTTGCATGGGGCGTCCATGTGGCACCCAGATCTTTCGTGACCAATACCGTGCGCGCTCCGCCGCGATTGTCTCGACAATTTAGCAACAGGCTGCCGTCATCTAACTCAACGACTTGCGCTTCCGTGGTGTCGATTTTTCCACCGTTTCCGATGTGCCACGTTTCACCGCGATCTTTGCTCCAAATGATCGTCGAAAAAGGTTTGCCCTGTGTCTCTCCGCCATCGGCTGAACGATACTGCGCCGCAAACACCAAGGTGCCATCGCGCATCGTGATGCCTGCGCCGGGGCCGTTGAACATCATGCGCCACTCAGGCTTCTTCAAATCCTTTGTCAAATTTCTCGGCTGCGACCACGTTGCACCATCATCATCGCTATGTACCATCATCAACTGCGCGGTTTGCTCTGGCTCCAATCCTGGCCCGCTGCCATGCCAGCCGCGATTGCCATGACTCCACAGGCCCACGACCCACAAACGTCCAGTCAACTGATCACATAAAATGGCAGGATCGCCAACGCCATCGAAGCCGTATTTAGGGTCGCGCCCTAGGTCCATGATCACCTGCATCGGCAACCAGGTCTGCCCGCCGTCCACGCTGCGCGAGAGGCCCACATCGATGTCCGCAGGCAAATCCCCCGCATGCTTGTAGCGGATGTCATAGACGGCACAAAGCGTGCCTTTGTTGGATCGCACTAAGCCAGGAATGCGAAAAAACTTGGAGCCATCATCGCCCATCTTCCGCACGGCTACGCCGATCCGTTGTAGGGCACTTTTTTTGCCCACCTCATGTACCTTGCCGGAAATCGTCACGCTGCGCAAATGGATCTGCAGACTCGCATTCATCGATGCTTCGTCCTTCAGCTTTGCGCTGATCCAGAAATGTTGGTCACCTGATGTCAATTCGTGATCTAACGAGAAAATGCATGTATTCTCTACCTTACCAAGCTCTGCTAATTTCTGGGTCAATGCCGCACCTACTTGCCGATTTCCTAACATCAGCTGCAGGGAATCAATCTGGTCTGAGGCGAGAGTGCCGGTGAGATCAAAGCTCACAGTTTCCAAGCGCAAGCGCTTTTCATTTCCACTTGTCCCTAACGTAAACCCCATCACCGGATTTTGCTCCAAGCGCCGCATCAATGGCGTCACTGGATTCAGCGCCTCAATCTTCGTAAGCTGCATCGGCCCATCAATCACGTGAGCTACATCATCGATCATCACCCCCGCCTTGCTGCTGCATATCATTCGCACTTTTTCCGCACCCGCAGGAATGCGTGATACCACTTCTGTGTGAAATCCACCGATCACGATGCCATCATGCGCACTGATTTTTTGCCATTTTTCACCAAGCTTGGCTTCCACGTGAAAAGCAAAGGGCTCCGCACGAGTCCAGCGTTCTGCCCATAGCCGCAATTCACTTGCTTTGCTCGTGCGCACGGGAAATGCCAATTCTACGGTAACGTCCTTGCCTCCCGCGAGTTTCAAGCAACGATCTCCTGATCGCCCCTTACCGCGCAAAATTTCTGCCCGTCCCGACTCTGCCGACCACCGACCTAGCGATGAATCAAGCGATTTCAGTTGCTGCGCATCGACTTCATCAAAAGTCACCGTCTCCGCCCAAGTCACGGCAGCCATCATACTCAACACGAACAATATTCGTTTCATGAGGTCACTATAAGCACAGTGCCGGGAATTTGTTTCAAAAAATGCACTGGTTGGGAGATGAAACCAGAAGATGATTGGCTCTCTGATGCATCTTTTTGCTAAAAAGAAGGCAACGAACAAATCATTTTTTCTCGGCCTAGTCGTCAGTCTCATGATTCGAACGAATTATGGCGCGTGCGGAGTGGATTGTATCAGGTAGAAATGACTATGATTACTATTGATGCTAGGGAGACCCATATCACACGGATTCATTCTTTTGTCTTGGGCAGGAACGAACGAGTCCTTTACTTTATTCAGCGACTTCTGCCTGAGGCTTTTGAGTTTTCTAACAGGAATTTGAGTTCTTTTGCAATTTCAGGCTTCACTGTGAGTAGGTTCTTCGTTTCACCGGGATCGGTCGCGAGGTCGTAGAGCTGCGCTGGAGTTGAATCGGGACGGTGGTATTTTCGTAGTTCAGGATTTTTTTCATAGTTGTTGCCGCCGGATCCAGGGTGATCAAGGTATTTCCAATTACCGCGGCGGATGGCGAGGTGCTGAGCAGAAAAGGCTTGGGTGATAAGGTAAGGTCGTATGGGTTGATCGGCTGTGCCGAGCCATGCGGGCAGCATGTTGAAGCTATCCTCGGCGGCATGTTCGGGGAGCTCGGCACCTATGACGGCGGCGATGGTGGCCATGAGATCAGTTTGGCTGATGAGTTGATCGCATGTTTGCCGAGCCTTGATTTTGCTGGGCCAGCGCACAATCAGTGGCACGCGATGCCCGCCTTCCCATTGATCGCGCTTGATTCCGCGCCATGGATGAGCTGGATCGTGTTGATGATCGGCGCGCATGTGGATGGCGCTGGCGATTTCGGGGCCGTTGTCGCTGGTGAAAATCACGATGGTGTTGTCGGCTTCTCCGATCTCGGCGAGAGTTTTCATTAGTTCTCCAACGATCCAGTCGAGCTGAAGGATGAAATCGCCATGTGGACCAGCCTGAGATTTTCCCTGGAATGGCGGCGCGGCGAACGATGGCAAATGCACTGCTTGCGCGGAATGGAACAGGAAGAATGGTTTGCTCGGATGGTCTTTGGTGTGGGAGCGGAGAAAAGCTTGGCTTTTTGCGAGGAAGACCATGTCCACTTCTTGCATGGGAAAATTTTCCGCGATGCTGCCTGGGCGGCAGTCCTCCGAGTATGGGTGCTTGGGCAGTTTGCTACGGTCGAGTTGTTTTGTCGGCGGAACGGGAATGCGGTCACCGTCGATGAATGCATATAGCCAGTCGGTGGTGGGGCAGCAGGCCGTGCCGTAGAATTGATCGAAGCCGTGGTCGATGGGGCCGCCTTCGATGCGGCGCGTGTAGTCGACGAATTGAATCGCTTCGGGCGAGCTGCTGTGGATGGCCTTGCCTTGTTGATCGCGAAAGGTGAGCCCGATGTGCCATTTGCCAAAACAGGCGGTGCGGTAGTTTTTTTCGCGGAGCATCTCGGGTAAGGTCAAGCGCTCGGATGCAATCAATGACGGACCACCCGCACCGGCAAATACGGTGCCACCGCGCGGAATCCGAAAGCCCATCTGGCCGGTGAGAAGGCTATACCGTGTGGGGGTGCAAACTGTACAGGGTGAGTGAGCATCCGTGAAGCGCATGCCCTCGCGGGCGAGTTGATCGATGTGCGGTGTGGGGATTTTTGATTCGGATTGATAGCAAGAAACATCACCGTAGCCGAGGTCGTCTGCGAGAATCAGCAAGATGTTAGGTGTTTCTGCTTGCAGGAAAGCATGGAGAAAAAGCAGAGAGAGCAGGGCTTTCATGAGGAATGTGCGAGAGGATATCTGGTCACACCTCTTAGCGCAGATCGGAGTGGCGAGCAATCAAAGAACGCATCCTCCCTGAATGATTCTGATAGCCTGATTCCTCGAGAAATCACCGAAACGTTTTGCATTTCAGCTCATGGTTGGCCTCGGAGCATCGCTAGCACCTTGCCATAATTCAAAGTTGAGGCCTGTTGTTGAATCTGCGGGAGCAATTTCTGGTGCAGCGGCTCTGCTTCGCTGCGCAGGTTTTGGAATGTCTCCTTGGCATTGATCCCTGACCAACTCCGCCCGTTCGCATAGTAGCGTTGAGCGAGTTGCCCGATCGCCCATGTGCTCGCGAAAGAAAATGCGGAGCTGGTGAGCTGATCGACTCCCTTTTTCGCGAAGCTGCCCGCAGTCTTGCCGAGGAACTGCTTGCTGAGTTTGCCCGCAAAGCCTCCGATCATTTTCCGTGCGAAACCTTCGACCACCTGTGAGGTCGCCCCGATGCCAACCGCCCCGAGGAATTCAACCAACTGGCGTTTGTCCAAGCTGACGCCGTATTGCTTGCCGACGGAGTTCACCAATTTCATCTGCAATGGGATGATCGCCATGGTGGATAGAGTCTCGGGCAAAAGCTCCAGCGCGCCGTTTAAAATCGAATACTTGAGAATCAAGGAGTTGACCTCGGATTTTTGCTCCGCTGCCGCGGGCAGACTCGGTGGCAGTGATGGCAGCATAGCGGGGGCGATTTCTTCGATCCCTGCTCCTACCACTTCGTCACCAGCTGTGATCATTTCCACCGCTTGCGTTTTTGCGATGCCGAGCTCACGGGCCAAGTTTCCCAGAAATTCTTTTTCCGCAGGGCTTGTCACCCCATCTGCTTCACAAACTTTCACCGCCATCTCGTAGGCCAGATGTTTCCATTCAGGTGCATCCAATCGCGCTGCTTCCGCTGCGATTGTGGTTCGCCTTAGCAGAACTCTTTGATAGATGGCGGCGGCGTTGAATTCTGGCGGAAGCAATGACTCGCCGATTTGTCTCAGTTCCTCGCGCTCTCCATCCGCTTTTTCGCCGTCAGTGAATGCAGCTAGCAAACAGATCGAGTACAATGCTTCTTCGTTTTCCGTAGGTGAGATCATTTCTGACATTCGACCAAGATACCGAGTTTTGCTCAATCCGCAAGTGGCAGATGAGAATCCCTCTCGCATCTTACCAACCGTAAGATATTCTCTAGGTAAGTCGGCGGAAAGTCGACCCGCCCCATGTCCCGCTAGGATCTACATCGACTAGCTCCGCAGCGATCAGGCCTCCAATCAAAACGATTTCATACGCATCATGCCGTAATCAAACGTTGGACCGTACATGAAACACCGCGCGGAAGGTCTTGTCATGCAAACAAGGTTCCGTGCGGTGATCATGGGGGGAAAGTTTTTCGGCTGTTATCTTGTCGACTGTTCTTCCAACTCTAACGACCAGTAGTCGCTAGCTCCATAATGCTGGAATAGGCTGTTTTCATAACTGCGAGAAATCAATTCGTCGCTCTTGTATGCGGGCGCTGCCTTGATCGCATCGCGTGTGAGATCGACAAAAACTTTTTCATCTGTCCAACTCACGCGTTTGATCCAACCGGGCGAGACGAGGATGTTTTTGCTAGGCCACCAGTTGTTTGTGTCCACCACGAGATAGCGAATGGCCCATGTTTGATCGTCAATGATGAAGTCGACCACATGACCGATTTCGCCATCGCTCGCTTGAAGATGATAGCCTGTGACTTCATCGGTGCTGCGCAAATGAGGATCATGGGATTCGGTGCTATCGATGATATTAGATACGTACAATTGCGGATCGCTCACGGGCATGGGATAGGCTCCCCAAGTGCTGGGTCCACCCCAATACGATGGCCAACCGTAGTAACCGTTGTATTCTTTCTCGAATTGGCGAGAAACTGGTTTGTCGCAATCTGGCGACGGGCTGTTTTTGATTTGATCTTTGGTGAGATTGATCTCGATATTGCCTTGATCTTTGTGCGCAGCGATCAGGGCGTAGGGCGAAATCAAAACCGATCGTCCGGTGAGCCAACCGCCTGTGTCTGCTACCAGATAGCGGATGACCCAGCGGTGGTCATCAAAATAAAAATCGCTCACTCCGCCAATGTTTCCATCGAGGCTACCCAGTTTGAATCCCTTTAGTGTTTTTGCTTGAATCAACATAATCGTGTTTCCAGTTTGTTTTTTTCGCTCGCCAGCAGAGGTGCCATGCGAGACATCACAAGATGCGCGGAACACGCTGATTCTCAATGGGGTGATACCCCACTATCGCCGAAGGATAAACTCAGGCACAGAGCGCCGATCGTTCGCATGGCTTTGCTGCCGCGTGAACTACTTTTCTTTCACAAACTTCATTGCCCCCTCGAATTCTTTGACGCGTTCTTCGAGTTGGCGTTTGCCTTTGCTGCAGCGCAACACGCCATCCTTGATCTCGTAAATTCCGTAGAGTGGACCCGTACCATCGTCGGGCAGCATG
>CANHKJ010000029.1 GCA_947460915.1 Verrucomicrobiia bacterium | reverse complement strand
GCATCAGGAAAACAAACATCGCTACGAAGTCAAAATACAGGAGTCCCTCCGCATCCATCAACCAGCCAATGATCGAGCCAATATACGCGGCGATGAGTCCCAGCGCGATCGGTAAATCGATGTGTACGGTAGCCATTTGCAAAGCTCGCCAAGCTTTTTTCATGAACCACGTGCCGCCCACCAGTATTGCGAAAGTGGCAGAGAGAAATGTGATGAGGCGAAACAAATCGGCGAACATGAAATCGCGCGGCATGCCAAAATAAGTCGGCAGAGAAAACGCCATCGCATTCAAGGCGAAGGCCCCGCACAAGCCCATGCGCGCCATCAGTTTTTGCTGTTCACCATGACCTGATCGCTGATCGCGAGGTGCAGCGACGTAGCCAAATTGCGTGATCTCTTTCAAGAATGCGGCGATATCACAATGGCTCGGCAGCCATTCAAGATGCAGCAGGCCCTGAGTCGGGTGAGCGGATGCACGTATTGAGCCTGAATAACTCGCAAAGATGGTTTCGATCATCCATACGCAACCCACGCAGGAAATCCCATCTAGGGCCAGATCCAAGTTCGCTTCTTCCTTCGCCTCGGCCTCGGCAGTTACGATCATTGCGGGCAGCCATGAGAAATCATGCTCTTCAAAAGGGCGACTCTTCACGGGCACGGTCGCTAAGCCCTGTTTCAATGTATAAAACTGATCCAGTCCTTGATCATTGATCATCTGGTAAACGAATTCGCATCCATGACAACAAAAACGATCTTCATCGCTGCGCGGTGAGAAGGCGGTGTTGCAGTGTGTGCAAGATTTCATAGAGGGACAGTGTGCTCGATGTCGCTGTCCTGAGCTACGCAGCGCTTGCGCTTCGATGCGCTTTTGTTGCTCCATCATAAGCAAATAAGCACAGCAGAGCGGATGAGAAAGCGAGGTTTTTTGTTAGAATCACAAGCTTGAAAAACTTTTTTCAAGAAACACCAAAAATTGTCTTGCCATACGAGCGAGTTTTGATCAGAGTCGCCGCCCCGTTCGGGGCGTAGCTCAGCCTGGTAGAGCGCCTGCTTTGGGAGCAGGAAGTCGTCAGTTCGAATCTGGCCGCCCCGACCACTACATCATCATTCGATTGCTTGTTCCCAAGAAGCAGTCACAATATACTCAGCTTGCTGAGTATTTAACCGCTCGGTTTTCATACCTAGCGGTTTTTTGTGTCTGGCATTCGAGAATGGCTGAGCGGTTCTTGATCACTGCCTCGTGATGGAATTACATAAATCATCAGGGGATGCTTTGGGCCTTGAAGAAAATTGTTAGGGACCGTTTCTTTGATGAAAGAATTTTTTCTGATTAGATTGCGCTTTCATTCGAATTATTTGAGCGAGTATTTTGATCCTCTCGTCCTGCTTGCCTTGAAAAATCAAGGGCTAGAAAAAATATGAAAATTTATTGTGATTTTTTCTTGACCCTACTCAGGGAAAATGTTTTCTTCTGCCGCGCCGCGCAGGTAACTGCAACGCAAAAAAAAATCGGGTTTAGCTCAGCGGTAGAGCGGATGGCTGTTAACCATTAGGTCCTAGGTTCGAATCCTAGAACCCGAGCCAATAAAAACCCTTAAACCTCAACGGTTTAAGGGTTTTTTCCTTTAGGGGTGAATGCAAGTGTAGGCACTAAGTGTAGGCACTTTCTTGCATCTCTAACATTTTTAATATTTTCCACCAAGGCAAAAAAACCGCCTGCGGGAAAACAAAACCACAGGCGGCTGCATCGAGTCGATGAGTAAACTGATGCGAAGGTTATCGGAGTAGGTCGCGCAGCTCTGCTTTGCTAGGGAGCAACCCTTTGTCGCGGATCTCTCGCAACCTTTCCAGTTGGTGCAAGAACGTTGCTCGCATGCGCTTGCAAGTCTCGGACGCCTCGTAAGGCAAGCCGCAGACTTCTGCGTCCTCTTGCTCTCTGGCTTCAATCGCGGCGGTTCGTTTCCGCAGCTCCTCGGCTTTTAGAGTGAACGCAGCAATGACCGATGGCACAGCGGATGATTGTGCGGCGGCTTCTTCTGTTTTGATCGCGGCGACCAGTCGCTCTGAAATTTCGCGCCGTTGTAAATCGCTGTGACCTACGAGGGCTGAAATGCCGATGGCGTTTGCGAGGTCGATCTGACCTTGAGCGTGGGCGCGGAAAACTTCCTTTGCATACGCATACAAGGCTACGGGATTACACTTGCTTGCGCGCTCGGTCAGTATGTCGATTTTTTCCACAGCCGCGCGGATTGCCTCCAGGTGTTCGGCGGGCAAGATCGATTTCGATCTTGAGATTTTCGATGGGGTTGACCCGTTCTAGGTTGATGTTTGACATAATTTTATGCGTTTGCAAATTCTGCTTCGATTGCTGCGACTGCTTTGGCTAGTGCTTCCTGCTTGGCATTTTCCCGCTCCTGCCATGCTGCGCGTTCTGCGGCTTGTGCTGCGCGTTCGGTGTCGGTGGCTTGGGCGAGTTCGGCATAGAGCGGAACAAGCCGATGCATGGCTTCCTGAACTGTTTCGTCCTGTTCCAGTGCCTGGACAAAGAAAGCCAAATTTGCCGCCTCGGCGAGGTGCTTGCCAAGGTCTAAAAATGCGCCCGATAATGGTTCGTCGAGGTCGCCCGAATCACCCCAGATTAAGCCATTTACGCATTGCTTTGCGGCGCGCTGTGCGTCGAGCCTTGCGCCAAGTAAAACCACTCGTGCTTTGCGTAAATAGGGTTCTGTTGAGGTGATTTCATCGCGGATTTCTGCGGATAGTCGAGGTGTTTTTGTTTTGCTCATCTTAATTTATTCTATTGTTTGGTTTTGGTTAGGGCGCGCCAATGAAGTTAGAGAATTCTGCCGCCTGCTTTGGAAAAGGACATTTTATCGGTTGGCGATAATTGCGCGAATTGCTCTCTAGTGAGCGTTGGGGGCGGTGCTGAGGGCTTCCATGCTTCACTAGTGGCAAGTGGAACGGCAGGGGCTGTAGCGGCATTTGTAGCGGTCTTGGGAGCAACTGCGAGTGGTCGCGCTTTCAGTGCGGCGTTCTCCTTTTGCAAGGCGGTGCATTGCGTTTGCAGGGCTGCAATCTTCGCCCCTAGCGGTGACTTGCGAACGGTGGCAAGTTCCGCCTCTAGGTCGGAGATTCTTTTTTGTGCTGCCAGCAAGTCGGATTTATTGGCAAACAAGGATGATGGTGCTTTGTTCTGCATTGGTTTGTGTTTTGGTTAGATTGAGAGTCTGAATTGAATCAGTAGAGCGTTGGTTTTGTTTTCGAGTAATCGCAGGCGGGGGGAGTTGCGTTGCGCCTTGGCTCGGAGTTTGGGCGCAAGGGTGAGGGGATCGAGCAAGTCGTCTTTCGAGATGCCCCGTGCTTTCCATTCTCGCAATGTTGCACTTGATACCCCATAGGCGGCGGCAATACGTTCTTGTGAGAGGTTGCGAGGTGGTTCGATGTTCATGCCCTTTGCGTGGTGTCAAAACTTGCGCAAGTTATCAGTCGGGGCGTGGGGGTTCTGTTTTTACCTTTTCCAATTCATCACAGATGCTTTGCAAGATTCTTTCAACGGCGGCAGCAATCGCTTTGCTTGTGTCCCCTTGGTTCATGCCGTAAATCACGGGCGGCAAGTCGGCACGTAATTTTGATAACTGCGCTCGTAAGGTGCATCCGATTTTTGTGAGGCATTGGCAGACGTCTTCGAGGCTGATCATTTTACCTTCCGTCAGCATGGCTTTCAGTTCTGCTGATCTTGCCTCTGCAAGTAGTTTCCGCAGCTTCGCGGCTTGCATCGTGGGCGTATTGTTTCCGTGCTTCATGGTGGCACGTGCGGCAAGCTGTGAGTCGTTGCGTATGTCGATGCCCTCCAGCTCCCACGCATCCAGCGTGATGGCGGTGATGCCGTGCCGTTTCGCGATGCTGCGGCGGCTTTCGGGTTTAGTAGTTGCTTTTTTGATGCTCATAAATGTTAGACGCGATGAAGCCAACACTGCGGGGGAAGGCGGTGTTAGGAGACTCCTTGCGGCGGGCTATCCTGTTGAGCGTCAACGCTTTGCGGTGCTGTTCTTTCGCTTCTGCCAGATTTCAAACGCTCGTTTAGAATAGATCGTTCTTGCTCTATTTGATTTCTCGGTGCGTGTGAATCCTGTGCTATCTTTCAAACGAACGTTTAAGACGGAGAGCGTTGCCTTTGTCGTATCGATTCCTGATGCCGTCAACTGGTCTGCAAGCTCGGTGAGGGTGAGGCGTCCACAGTCTGAGGCGTCGAGGAAATGCGCTAGGACTGCCAATCTACGCGCTGCCCTTGCCCACTTGCTTTTTCCTTGGTGGTCATTGCTGACAATCGCAGAAAGCAAGGCGCGTGCTGTGTCGGTGCAAAAACCTTGTTCGAGGTCGTCGTCTGCGAACTGGTCTTGCTGCCACTGCTCAAATGCTTGTTTGTCAGAAAATTCCATACACCTGCGCCTGTGTCGAATTTTTTATTTAAGTAGGTTTTTCAAAACTCATGCATTTGTGATGATCGACTGAACGCTTGCGGAGGTTGTTTTCAAGCTAATAAAAGTTATCTAGGCGGGGGAGTGCCTAGCATGCCATTTCCTGAGCCTAAGCGCCCCGTGGTGAGCGTTTCGCGCCGTGGCAGTATAACCAGTGCCAAACGTCAAAGCATGCGCAGGATCTCTACGATGAAGTGAATGGCGAAGGCGATGTTGAAACAAGTGTTTGATTTCATAAAGCGAGTGTTTGATTTTCTGCGGGTGTGCGGGGGTCAGTTTTGAGTTTGTAGGTTTTTTATTTTGGGGGAGGGGCGTCTGAATCCTTTATTTTACGTTCTCATTTTTATTTTAAAGTAAGAATAGACACCCGCACCCCCGCAAGATCACGGTTTTCTGATGTGGTATCGGTTCATCTTTGCATGTTTGTCGGCTTCGGCTTTTGAGACAAATTCACAGCCTGAATCTGCCAATCTTGCCAGATATGCACCGCAAGCTGCCGTCCATGTCAGAAGCTTTCTAGCCTGATCTGCGGTCGGTGCTTGGTGCTGTGTTAGTCTGCTTTCGATCTCCGTAGCAGTCAGAGTGCAAGGCAAGTCTGACCACAAATCGGAGCGACCACGAATTGAAGTTGTGAGCAACTCCGCCAGCTTCGTTTCTGGTTTTGTGCTTTCGATCTTTTCGAGCAAATCGGGATGCTGCCAAGCCTTGGTTCCTGATCGAGAATCTTTCAGATCGTCGGGAATTATAAACGATTCGAGGATCGCAGCAAATGCTCCTAATTCTGATTTGATCTCCCGCTGCAACTGTATCTTGCCCTCGGGGGTGCTTGTGTCAATGTCGAGTTCGATCTTCGAGATTTTGAGCAGTGAGATTTTGTCGGAGTTGTCGGAATTGATCGGAGGCAAAACTAGCAAGTTCTCGGGATTGTCGTTTGTGCAAATCATCACCCTCCAAACTGGTCTGATGGTGATTGATGAGTGATTCCGTTTGTTCATCTCCACAGCCTCGCTGTAAATGCTACTCTTGAAATGAGCGGAGAATTCCATGCGAGAGCGGTGATCGGTTGATCCTTGGCAATCATCCAGTAATAGCAACTCTGATCCGACCAAGTGATCGTTCCACGGTAAGACTTTCGACCACGCAGTGAGCGGGTTGGCAGATCTGCCGCCTAACGTCAATTTCACGACATAGGCGAGCAATGATTTTCCCTCGTTTGGTTTTCCAGCAACGGCGAGCAATGGTGCAGGTTGGTGAACTCCATTTTTAACCGCTAGGTATCCGCCTTTCATCCAACCCATGAAGATGGTGCGCTGATGATTATCGGGAAATGCCTGCCTGATGATTCCAAGGATCGTGGGACATGCCCCAACCGCAGGAACTGGCAACGATGGAGAACTGGTAATGAGTAGCGGTTTTCCGTCGATGGAGTGAATCACTCCTTTTTTGTGTCCCGCAATTTCTCCAACCCATTCGACATGACCGTCGATCTCTCGTTGCTCCACTTCGTAAGAAGCCAGCTCCTTAGCTTCTTTCTGATCGTATCCTTGCTGAGTATATCTCCGCACAATACCAGAAACGACCGTGGCACGCTTCGAAATGGTTCGGAAATACTGCCCCGAATTGACTTGGAATTTTCCATTTGCTCCATAGAAATAGACATCTGATGCCGTCCAGCTTATTGGCAAATCATTTACCTCGCTCATAACAAAATACCTCCTTTGATTGCTTTCGTTTCGAGTTCTTCGATCTCTGCGATCATGCTTAGTAAATCAGAATCATCCTGACCCCAAATCGGAGTTGGTGAATCTGCTAGGATCGCAGGCAATCCATCCATGTAGCAATTTTTGATAATGTCGCCAAGTTCTCCAGTCAGGTCGAGCAAGGTCGATGCGCCGTTTGTCAATCTTGCCAAGTGATACGCACCCCGTAATAGGTCATTTCTCAACTGTATCGGGATCGGCAGAAAAGTTGGCGACGACCCGCCGATGATTGCACAGGTGAGCGCCTTTCTTTCGAGCTGTTGTCGAATGTCGGAGATATTTCTGGTTCGGAAAATTTCCGCACCTAGCGTAGTGATGATCGCGCTCATGGTCGTGAGATCGCGCCTCCCTCGCTCATTTTGATTTCCGCAAACGCCTGCTTCAGCGCGCGCGGTTCGTTGTCGAGTGCCATAGTCAGCACCCCCATGGCTTGCGCGTTCTGATCGAGGATCGTTTCGGCATTGAAAATCTCCCGCCGAATGAGCATTTCGATGCGATGCGCTCGTTTTTGCTTATGAAGTCGGTGCTTGCTCATATTGAGTTACCTCCTTCGCGGCAAGTGTTCATTGCGAGCTTGCACGGCGGAGCCTCTGCATAGCTGACAATCAGATTGTCGAGTTGATCGCGGTCAATCAATGTTCGTCCACGGGTTCCCATAGGTGCCACGCGATGTAGCGTTAGGCGACCTGCACGGCTCCAGTTTCTGAACGTCTCCTTGCTTAAACCTGAATAGGTTGCCGCTTGGTCTAGTGTCATCCATCGTTGTATGATGGGGTTTTGCTTGTTTTTGTAATAATGCGCTTGCATACGCATATTTTTTCATGTCAAAAAAACCAAGTCACATGTCACATATCACCACTAAAACGCTTTCAGAGTTAACGGGGTTTACAAAACGCCATTGCCAAAGGCTGCTCACTAATGGAGAGGTGCCTTGCGCTGTGAGAACGTCAGGAGGGCATTGGGATATTCCTGATAACGCCAAAGTGCGCGCGTGGATCAAAACGCAAAAAGGTGCAAAGCATTCTCGCAAGCCTCGCGTTTATTCTGCACCTGTAATGCCTGCGGTGTATCAGACAAAAAAAGTTTGTAGTAGCGGTGACGGCGATGCTTCGAAAGTTGACGGGTTGACTGCAATTCACCGATGCCAGAAAAATCTGAAAAATGCTGCGAGAGAAATGCAAAATGCTATTGCGGCAGCGCATGAAAATGCACATGCGGCGGGTTTGTTTTTGATGGATGCTCGCAAGCAATTTCCTGATGCGAACACTTGGCGGCTATGGTTGAAAGCTAACAAAATCCAAGTTGATGAGGCGAAGGATATGATGAATTTTGCCAAGTGGGTCGAGCGTGGTAATCAATACACAGATGCGCTGATGTTGAAACGTTTCGGGATAATCAAAGCCGTGGATCCAACAAAGCCTCATACAAACAAACAAACGGAGCGCAACAAGTCCTTTGTTACTTGGGTGTCGAAGACTAAAGCCTTTTTGCATGAGTTAGCCAGACGGAAGCCAATAGAGCAATGGACGCGCGCCGAGAGGGACTCTGTTGCATGGCAGATCAAACCACTGGCAGAAATGTATGACGAACTCACAAACTAGGAAGCGTGGCAACAGCGCGGTCGAGGGCTTCGTCGTGGTGGGTGTAGCGTTGGTGAATTTTGCTAGAGCTGTGTCCTGTAAGTTTTTGGCGAACGTCTGCATGAATGTCTGCTTCTGCGAGCCATGACGCGAACGTGTGGCGCAAACTGTGGAATGTGCGTTCTGCAATGATGCCGCCATGCAATTTGATTTCCTTGGACACCGAGGACTTTTGCATAATTCGGATAAATTGCGTCGAAGTTGTGCCTTTCTTTTGAGCTTTGAGCGTTGGAAAAAATTCACCTTTCTTGTCTGCAATCCATCCGATGCAAGCGGGTGTTAGTGGCACAGTGATAACCTTCTGAGTCCTCGCGCTCTTGGCTGGAACAATTACAAGGCGAGTCCCATCAATGTTCTCATCTGATAGGCTAAGAACGTCTGATAATCGTAGTCCTGTTTGTGCTCCAATAATGATTGCACCTTTCCATTCGTCGGAGGTTTGCTTGTGGTCAATCAGAGCGCGGATCTCTTCCAGTGTGAACGGTGCTCGCTTCGTGCTATCCACTGCTGAGAGTGTCCGACATGTCTTGGCGGCGTTGTGTGTCACCACGCCATCGGCAAGGGCTGATTCGAGCACACGGCGCAAAGCGGCAAGTGCTTTGTTAATCGTAGAAGCCTTGCGTGTTCCTTCGTTGCGTAGCTTCTCAATTACTCCGTCGATCTGTTGCTTGGCGAGTTGCTGAATCGGTGCTGTCATAATGCGTTGCCCTAGCGCCTCGGCGAATAGATCGAGGTCTTGTTGGTATCCGTTGGCTGTGCTGATCGAGACGTGTCGCGTTTGCTCATCCACCCATGTTTGCCAGTATTGCGCCAAGGTCTTTTCTTCGAACCGAGGGTTGGCGAGCTTGTGAAGCCTTTTCACAAACTCTTCGGCACGGGTAAGGGTAAGTTGACCCGCCGCCGCTTCACGGGTGACTTGCTCCAATACCACAGCAAAAGCTTTAGGGAGTTGCGCAGCCTTCGCGCGGTCGTCGCGTGATTCCGCTTCGAATCGCTCGGCAATGCGCGTTGCCTCTCGTTTTGAGCTGGTGCTTGTCGATCGTGATACTCGGTCGCCGTTTCCGTCAAAATACTGCGCGTAATAGAATGGGCTGTTTTTCTTTTTGTAGAGCGTTGCCATGCCATCAAGTGTAGGCACAAAACACGCAAAAACAAGAAAAAAGTGCATACACTAGTATTGAATTCATTGGTATTTAAGCGTTTTCTACCGATAGGTCCTAGGTTCGAATCCTAGAACCCGAGCCAATAAAGGTCTTGTTCGAAAGAGCAAGGCCTTTACTTTTTTGATGTTTGAAACTTCAGAGATCGATTGCATCTGTGAATAATGTCTTTGAATTAACAAGCCGCCAGCTAGAATCAAAAAATAGACTGAGTCCGTAAACTCAGTCTTGAGAAGCATGCCTTGAATGGGTGCATTCAGGCCATTTAGGGAGGTTTTTTTAGCGCTGGAATTTTCTCAATCCACCTCGACTGCTACCGTCATCACTACCACTGAAGGAGCTGGGTTCATCATCAGATTTGTGTGAGCCTTTCCAGCCACTATCGGATGAACGGGGCTCACGGATTGGCGGGATTTCCATGCGTGGAATGCTTTCTTGGCGCTGTGGGATAGAATCAATGCGAGGGGATTCGCCACGACCGTTACGATCGAGCCCGCCAAACATGCCACCGCTACTAGGGCGTGGTTGGATTTGTGGTGTCTCGTTGATGAAGGTGGGTGATTGCGTCTGTGTTTGAACTTGACTGCTGCTGCCAAAACCAGAAAAACTGGAGGGTCGCTGATTCATAGAGGAAGAGTTTCCGCGATTGAAGCCACCATTCATCCAACCATTGCTGGGGGCTGAAGGAGTGAAGGGGGCTTGATCATTTTGCGATGCGCGCTGTTGCAGTTGTGAGCGTTGCGAGGAACTCATCCAGGATGGTGAGCCCGCGGTGCTAACTTTGCGCGACCAATGATAATTGGCTGACTCGTAGTTGCTTAAGCGATCATCATAACGGGAGAGATTCCGCACAGTAACCCGCGATGGAGGAGGGCAGTAGCCACGGCCCGACCAACCACCTGGGTGGGGGCATCCACGCACGGGAGTTGGCAAGTATCCAACGGGGTAGTAGCCGTAGAGGTATGGGTCATAGTAGCTGCCGCGCACGCGGTCATAATAGCAGTAACGATAAGGATCGTAGGCCCAGCGGCTATCGCCTGTGCTTATAAATACAGAGGAACTGTAGCCACCAGAGGAGCTGTAAGAACTGTAGCCGACGGAGTCTCCGTAGTAGGGGTCAAAGTAGCAAGAACTGAGAACCAGAGTGCTGACGGATGCTGCGAAGATGAGTAGTTTTTTCATTCCATTAGTGTGACGGAATTTTAGGCAAAATATTCAATGTCATTCAAGAAAGATATTTGAGCCAAAGAATTGACATCACTAAGCGAATGGTTTTCCCTCGGTTTGCAGAAAATTATGACGGATACGCGAGCGATTTTGGTGACAGGTGGGGCGGGATATATTGGATCGCATACGGTCCGACTATTGGCGGGAGAGGGGAGAAAAATCGTCGTCCTTGACAACCTGGTCTATGGCCATGAAGAAGCGATTGTTAATGAGTCAGTCGATTTTGTGCGCGGTGGCATCGGTGATCACGTCCTGCTGCGCAGATTGTTTGAGCGCTATGATTTTTCTGCGGTAGTTCACTTTGCCGCCTTTGCCTACGTAGGCGAATCGGTGACCAATCCGCTCAAATACTATCGCAACAATACCTCTGAGCCACTCGCTTTATTAGAGGTAATGGAGGAATTTGGCTGCAAAAACTTTGTGTTTTCCTCGACTTGCGCCACTTATGGAATTCCCGATCAAATCCCGATCACGGAGCAGACTTGCCAATCTCCGATCAATTCGTATGGCCGCAGCAAATTAATGCTTGAATGGATTTTGGCCGATTGCGAGACGGCCTGGGGCTTGCGTTCGGCTTGTTTGCGTTATTTCAATGCCAGCGGCTGTGCGGAGGATGGCTTGATTGGTGAAGATCATAATCCTGAAACTCATTTGATACCGCGGGTGTTGATGGCGCTAACCGGAGAAGCGGGCCCTGTGGAAATTTTTGGCACTGATTACCCGACGCCTGATGGTACATGCATTCGCGACTACATTCACGTCAATGATCTGGCTTCAGCGCATGCGAAAGCTCTTGATCATCTGGCGATCGGGGGTAGCTCGGTCCACGTCAATCTCGGAACGGGAGTAGGTATTTCTGTCAAAGAAATCATCAGCGCTGTCGAAAAAGTTACTGGTCAGACTGTGCCGCTCGTGTTAGGTAAACGCCGCGCTGGCGACCCTGCGCAGCTTGTTGCTGATCCAAGTTTAGCGGCAGAAGTGCTGGGTTGGCGAGCCAAACACCTTGATATTGAGGCGACTGTTCGCTCCGCATGGGCTTGGATGACTGGGCCCAGAAAGGGACGCTATGATAGGCAATTCTGATCTCTAAGTAATTGCGATGTATTCACATATTTTTATTGCTTTATCATTCATCTTTGTTATCTTTTTCCTCGTAACCCAACTACTTTATGAAAAAACCAATTGCTCCTAAAGCGGGATTTCCGCGCAACACCAAGGGATTTAGCCTTGTCGAGTTGCTGATTGTGATCGTGATCATGACAGCGCTGATGACCATGGGTGCCATGGGTATCAAAAATTTGACAGGCGGAAAAGGTACTTCAACTGCAGTAGCCAACGCGGAAGCCGTTTTTTCAGAAGCTCGTCAAATCGCCATTGGTCGAGGCACGAACACGCGCGTTCTGATCGACGCACGTGACATCAACGAGCAAAGTTCCTACCTCCGCCGCATGGTGATCGCTGCGCAAAATACCGATGCGGATGGAAAACCGAATGATACATGGTCACTCGTAAGTCGTGGTTATACCTTGCCAGATGGGACTTTTTATAGTCGTGCATTGAGCAAAGAAAACGCAACTGGCGGCGATGGGACTACTGATAAGCAATTCACTTTTTCCAAGCAAGATGACTCGGGCAATTACATCGCCTACGAATTCAACAGCCAAGGCCTCAGCATCAATCCCGGTGCCACTTTCATCATTGGTGCAGGCGCACGTCCCAAGGGACAAGATCCGCTCATCACAGGTTCTGCCAAGCGTGACTTCCAAGGATTTACCATTTGGTCGAACGGTGAAACTTCCATGTTCCGTGATCCGAGTCAAATTGGCGATTTGAATACGATCAAAAACTTCTAATTTCCTCCCAGAAAAAACCACATATGAAACATTCCCACATGAACAAACGCAAAGGTTTCACACTGATGGAGACCGTGATCGCCATAGGTGTGTTGGCCGTCATGCTAACCGCATTTATGGGCGTCTTTGGTCCTGCGACCAAGACCATCCGCAAGGCCATCAACGTGCAAGAAGCCGATCGCCTCACGAGTGCTTTGGAAAAAGAGCTTTCTACCAATCGCCCGACCTCCGGGAACAGCGGTGAGGCAACAACAGCCTTTCATAAAGCTTACGAGTGGATCATGGAATCCCACGAAGAAAACAATGCTGTTTTTGCCTACCAATACCGCGGCGATCCCAATACGCTCCGTGCTGATGGCACCATGACTCCTTATTTGGAAAAAGATGGTCAAGCAGGCAAGGACTTCGTCGTGCAGCCGATGTTCCGCCGTCGTGATGACAAAGCTTTCGTGGAAGATATGGCATCTCTTGAGGGTCGAGTGTTTTTCGTGAAAATGACCCAATTGGTATTCAGCAACAACGCTGGCCTGACACTTGGTGAAGCTGGTAAAATCACTCCACCCCCGCAACCAGCAAACTCTCCGACCTCAGCTCTCACGGGACAGGGTGCTGACGGCTATCCGGAAGCTGTCATTCCGTTTACTGCCGATTTTTATGAGATTCAGACGACAGATGTGAACTTCTTGAAGCCTGGTGGAAAGTTTAATCCAGCATCTTACCCCATTCCGATGTTCAGCAGAAATCTTGCTGTCCGCCGCTAATCTTTTACTTTTTACTCTCATTTCGTATGAAAAAACCTATTCAACACAAAGCCAACAAGCTCTCATCGATGAAGGGCTTCACCTTGGTCGAGCTCATGGTGGCCATGGGCATTGCCATCGTGATCATGAGTATGCTCGTCGGGATCACCAACGTAGCGATGGGGGCTTGGCAGCGCAGTCGTGCCGAAGTGCGTGCTTCTCGCCAAGCGAAAGCAATGCTTGATGTGATGGCTCGTGACTTCGAGAGTATCGTTCTCCGCTCGGGTAACATCAACGAGTGGCTGTATTGCAAAACCGAGACTGATTTGCCTGGTCCTGACCGCGATAAGAGCACCAACGCTGCTGAGTTGATCTTTTTCACCTCAGCTACGGACCGCTACCAAGGAGCTCTCGGCACGCCAAAAGACCTCGGTGGTGATGTTTGTGCTGTATCCTATAAATTGGCGTTCCAAGACCCTCTTGACGCCAGTGAGAGCCCTACTTCGACCTTTGTTTTCTATCGCCAATTGGTCGATCCTAAACCTACCTTTGATTCGCTTCTTGCTAAACCAGACTTGGAACAAGCATTCAATGCGTTAGGAGGAAATAATCGATTTGAAACTGCGACTTCGAATTCGAGCAGCACCGATTCTCAATATGAGTTTGTGTGCGAAAACGTATATCAATATTCGATCACTTTCCGCGTCGATGTAACTGATCCTGCGAGTGTGGGTTCGACAGTCAAGCCGGTGCGTGTGACCTTGGGTGATGCTGGCACAGCGAATGAGTTTCGCATTTATGGTGACCGCCTCGATACCGATGGCTCACCTGCTTCAGGGGCAATGTCTGTGACCAATGAACAGCTTAAATCGGGAAAAGTGACTGGTTGCGAGATCAGCATCACGGTGCTCTCCGATACTGGCATCAACCAACTGAAGACGCGGACCTTTACCGATGAAAAAGCGAAGGCTAAGTTCCTGCAAGAGCATTCCTACGAGTTCACGAAATCAGTGGACCTGCCAGGTCTGTAAAGCTGCTCGCCATAATCAACTATCGCCCGCAATGAAGGCTTGCGGGCAGACTTAACTTGTGTCACTCAGTGCGTGTGCAAAATGACGTGCGTGCCGTGCTTCAATATGTGCCGCAATTCCGCGGCCGTCTTTTCGTGGTGATGATCGAGGCAGGAAAACTGCCGGAGGCTGCTGTGGCTGAGTGTTTGCTCGATCTTGCAGCTCTCGAAGACGTGGGCGTGAAGCTAGTGCTGGTTGTATTAGGTGGGGACGTTAAGGATTTTTACGATTGGGGTCTGGAGTGTGAAATCAAAGTCGCGATGGCTCGACAGCCGATCACGAGTGATGGTCTGGTTCAGGAAACCAAGGAGATTTTGGGTCGAGGTCAAGTGCCCGTCGTTAACGCCACGGGTTATGGTCCACTCGATGATGATGTGGTAAGCATGGTAATTGCTCTTGGTGCCACAAAATTGATTGCTTTGCTAGAAAAAAGCATTCTAGTCGATGGAGCTCCTGTTCATGCGGTGCGGGCAGCGGAAGCCGAGGAATGGGCCGCGCGAGCGGGGAGCACGCGCCTCATTGAGGGCGTTGATTTGCTTCGCTTGGCAGCCACAGCTTGCCATCGAGGTGTCCCTCGTGTGCACGTGCTCGATGGAATGCGGCAGGGGGTTTTGGTCGATGAATTGTTCTCGAACGAAGGTGTCGGCACTATGGTTTACGCTGACAGCTATCGGGTGATCCGTGAGCTTTTCTCTGAGGATATCCCCGAATTGCTCGGCATGATTGGTCGCTCAGTACGTCGAAGTTTTCTTGTGCCTCGCAATTATGAAGAGATTGAAGATCGCATCGGAGACTATCGAGTCATGTTGATCGACGATAACGTGGTCGGCTGTGTGGCACTGCATGAGTATCCGGAGGATCGCTGCGCGGAGATTGCTTGTCTCTATGTTAAACAATCGCACGAAGCTCGTGGCTACGGCGCTGACTTAGTTCGTCACGCCGAAGAGATGGCAGTGAAAAAACAGGTGCCACGGGTATTTGCGTTGACAAATCGGGCCGCTGATTTTTTTCGTGATCGCATGGGCTACTCGGAAGTAGATGCCGCGTCCTTACCTGCTTCGCGTAGGCAGCTGCTAGAGGCGAGTGGTCGCAAGTCTCTGGTTTTTGAAAAGCGTTACTCAGACGCCCCCTAGTCGCTTGAAAAATCTGGATTTTTTCTGCTAATCGGCTTGCATCGTGCTTCGATCAAAGCAAGACTTTTCCTGCTCATGACAAGAATCTCGTTGTACTTGATTTCGATACTCACGCTGTTTTTCACAGCGTGCCAGAAGGAGACGCAAGTCGAGAAAGCAAATCGCGAAAAAATATTACTCGTCGGCAATGGCGGCGACCCGAAATCTCTCGACCTTCATTTGGTCACGGGCGTGATCGAGAGCAAGGTGATCGGCAGTTTGTTTGAGGGCTTAGTTGGTGATGATCCGCAGAGCGATACAGAAATGCCTCCCGCCGCCGCTGTTTCCTGGGAACACAATTCCGACTACACGGAGTGGGTTTTCAAGTTGCGTGAGGGCGCCAAGTGGTCTGATGGTGAGCCAGTCACAGCCCATGATTTTGTTTTTTCCTACAACCGCATGTTGCACCCTGAACTCGCTGCGCCATACGTGGAGATGTTGTATTTCATCAAAAATGCAGAGGCTTACAACAAAGGGAAAATCACCGATTTTGCAGAGGTAGGCGTCAAAGCGGAAGATGACTACACCCTACGGATTCAGCTGAAAGAGCCTGTGCCCTATCTGCCTGGAGTGACGCGTCATTACACCTGGTTTCCCGTTCCGAAACACATAGTGTTGCAGCACGGAAAGATTTCTGATCGTTTTACCGAGTGGACTGATGTGGGTAACATCGTCGGCAATGGTGCCTTTGTTCTGGAATCATGGAAAATGAACGATCATGTGGCAGTGAAAAAAAATCCGCACTACTGGGATGTTGATAACGTTCAACTCAATGGAGTGCGCTTTTTTCCGACAGAGAATACTTACACCGAGACTCGCGCATTTTTAGCAGGTCAACTTCACATGACCTATCAACTACCGCCCGATCTTGTTCCGAAAATGGAAAAAGAATATCCAAAGTTTCTGCGCAAAGATCCTTATGTGGGCTCGCGATTCGTGCGTGTCAATGTCACGCGTCCGGCCCTGAATGATCCTCGCGTGCGGATGGCATTATCGCTAGCGCTGGATCGAAAGTCGCTTTGCGATACCGTATTGCAAGGTTTTGCCCCCGCGGATACCTTATCTCCAGATTTGGGAGAGTATCAACCGGAATCGGTAGTAGGTTATGATTTGGAAAAAGCAAGAGCTCTGCTGGCTGAAGCTGGTTATCCTAATGGAAAAGGATTTCCTCGTTATTCGATCTTGATTGGTTCTGGAGGAACGCGCTCGACGAGTGAAGCCATTCAGGCGATGTGGAAAAAGAACTTGAACATCTTATTCGATATCCAGGCCATGGACTATGGCTCATACATTTCCGCACAGCAAAAGCTCGACTTCGATGTAACACTTGCTGGTTGGATTGGCGACTATCTCGATCCCACGACATTTTTGCTGATGTGGACTGAGGGCAACGGCAACAACAACACGGGTTGGCATAGTGACACCTTTGAAAAATTGCTTGATGACGCCGCTCACTCGGCTGATCCAGCAGAGCGCTTGAAATTTTTCGTGCAAGCGGAGAAGCTATTGATGGAGGAGCAGCCCATCATTCCTTTTGCGTGGCAGGCGAAAACGTATCTCATTCAGCCCAAGGTGAAAAATTGGCATCCTCTCTTGTTAGACAATCACCCTTGGTCTGCCGTTGAACTAAACTCTGAGAAAGAAGCACCATGATTGGCAAATTAATCAACCGCTTGTTGCAAGGAATTGTGGTGCTGTTCGTGCTCTACACGCTGACGTTTTTCCTGATTCGCGCGCTACCTTATGGACCTTTCCAAACCGAAAAAGCGATACCGGCACACGTGATTGAAAAGCTCAAGGCGCAGTTGGGCTTGGATCAACCATTGCACGTGCAATACATGCGACCGTTGAAAAACATTTTGTTAGAAGGAGACCTCGGTGTTTCGACTCGGCTCGAAGGGCGTCCTGTAAACGAGATCATGTCGCAGGCTTTTCCAATTTCGATTCACTTAGGCCTCATGTCGATGATCCTTGCAATCCTCATCGGCTTGCCTGCAGGCGTGATCTCTGCGTACAAGAAAAATAGCATGGTCGATTATTTATTGATGGCTACCGCCATGATCGGTCTGTGTTTGCCGTCCTTTGTCATTGGCCCGATTCTCGCGGAGTATCTTGGGCGTTCCAAGCAAATGTTTCCGGTGATGGGCTGGGATGTGCGGCAAGTATCCACATGGGTGCTACCTGTTTTCACCTTATCGCTGGGATACGCTGCCTACTTGGCTCGCTTGACTCGTTCTGGTGTGCTGGACGTCCTCTCGCAGGACTTTGTGCGCACAGCCCGAGCGAAGGGCGTTTCCACGGTAAAAATTCTCGTCAAACACTGCCTCCGTGGTGGCTTGATTCCATCGGCAGCTTACATTGGTCCTGCATTTGCGGGGATCATCTCTGGATCCTTAGTAATTGAAGCTGTCTTTCAAGTGCCTGGCTTAGGACGCCACTTCATCAAAGCGATTGAAACCAACGATGCCAACGTGATTTTCGGAATTGTATTGTTGTACGGCGGGCTTGTTACACTTGGAAACATCGCATCAGACTTCCTCATCGCTTGGCTCAATCCGCGTTCCCGCGCGCAATCTTGATTTCTCATGTCTCTTGTCATTCAAAAAGGAACTTCTCTTCGCGCCGATGCAATGCAACGGCTCAAGAAAAACCATGCTGCTGTTTTGGGCATGTATTTATTGCTACTGATTGTGCTAGCCGCGGTGATATTGCCCTTTACGCCGCTTCTAGCAGATCCGAATGCGCAGGATTTGCTCGTGAAAAACACGCCACCCAATCAGCAATATTGGTTCGGAACGGATCACCTTGGGCGTGATATATTCTCAAGGGTGTTTTATGGTGGTAGAATTTCCATCGCTGTGGCCGTTCTGACGACACTAGTAGCAGTGAGCATCGGTGTGATTTATGGCGCTGTGGCTGGGTATGCTGGTCACAAAGTGGATGCCTTGATGATGCGCTGCGTTGACATACTTTACGGTATGCCGTTTCTGGTGGTGGTCATTTTGTTAGGAAAAGTCCTCGAAAATATGACGGCAGCATGGGCTGCTGATTTGGTCGATCTTTTTACGTTAGAGACTGACAGCGATGAAAAAATCAATGCGGTGCGAACAGCGATCGAGCCCTTAGTGACAATGGTTCCTTTGTTTTTAGCGATTGGTGCGCTCTCATGGTTGACGATCTCGCGGATTGTGCGCGCCCAAGTGCAGAGCATCAAAAAACTCGAATACATCGAGGCGGCACGCTCGCTAGGTCTCTCTCACTTTACCATTTTATTTCGTCACATTTTGCCGAACTGCATTGGTCCGATCATTGTCTATACCACGCTGACGATTCCTGGCGTGATGTTATTCGAGGCTGTGTTATCATTCCTCGGTCTCGGTTTGAAACCACCTAACAGCTCGTGGGGAGTTCTGATCAAAGAAGGTGCAGACATGATGTTGACCAATCCTTGGTTGCTGTTTTTCCCCAGTCTGTTTTTCTC
>CANHKJ010000028.1 GCA_947460915.1 Verrucomicrobiia bacterium | reverse complement strand
TTCGGCCGTGGTGGCAAAAAAAACGAGGGCCGTGTCGTCGGACCCAAGTGGAAGTTCAAGCAATATGGCCAGTGTGGCAAATACGTTTCCGATCTCTTTCCGCACACCGCACAATGCGTCGATGACATCGCATTTGTTCACTCGATGACTGCAGACTCACCAATCCATGGCTCTGCGATGTTGATGATGAACAGCGGTTCCTTACTCAGTGGCAAACCCTCTCTCGGTTCATGGCTCAACTATGGGCTCGGCAGCGTGAATGAAAATCTTCCGGGTTATGTTGTCATGTTAGATAAAACGGGCGGCCCGATTTCAGGCGCCAAAAATTGGTCATCAGGCTACATGCCCGCTTCCTATCAAGGCGTGGTGTTCCGTTCCCAAGGTGATCCGATCCTTAACCTTGCCGATAAAAATGGCATGAGTCGCGTGCAGCAACGTTCCTTGTTAGATTATCTTGGTGATGCGAATCACAAACACCTGCAAGGTCGCGAAGACCACACCGATCTCTCCTCGCGCATCGCCAGCTATGAACTCGCGTTCCGCATGCAAGCCACTGCGCCCGAGGCCATCGACATCGACAAAGAACCCGAGCACATCAAAAAGCTCTATGGCATGGACGAAGAGCGCACCGAGGACTTTGGTCGCAAGTGCTTGCTCGCGCGCCGACTCGTCGAACGCGGTGTCCGCTTTATCCAAATTTATTCTGGCGGTGCCCACAATGACGACAACTGGGATGCCCACGGTGATCTCGAAAAAAATCACAACTTCCATGCCGGCAACACCGACAAAGCCATCGCCGGTCTGCTCAAGGATCTCAAACAGCGCGGCCTACTCGATGAAACACTCGTCGTTTGGGGCGGGGAATTTGGCCGACAGCCCACGGCTGAATACGCCGCAGGCACTGGTCGCGATCATAACTCCTACGGCTTCACCATGTGGATGGCAGGCGGCGGCATCAAAGGCGGCGTCAGCTACGGCGAGACCGACGAACTTGGTTCGCAAGCCGTCGTCAATCGTTGCCAAGTCAAGCACCTCCACGCCACCATTCTCCACCAAATGGGCATCGATCCGAATAGTCTCAGCTACTTCTACAACGGTCTCGACCAGAAACTCGTAGGCGTTGAAGAAATCGATCCCATCAGTGAAATCATGGCCTAGGGTTGGTTGGTTTAACGATTGATCGCAGAGAGTTAGCTCATGGACTGACAATATGCTTGTCAAGAAGCTGTTAGAGATTCTTTTTCAAAACAATGAGACGACTGCCAATTCATCTGCTCTGTCTTTTGTTAGTCACCTTTTCTTACGGTGGTGAAATCGTGATAAAAGGCAGCGATACAATGGGGGCCAAGCTGGTGCCGCAGTGGACAGAGTTGTATGCAAAGGGTAACCCGAAAATTACGTTCTCAATTCAAGCCGAGGGGACCTCGAGTTGTTTTCGAAGTTTGTTAGATGGAGCATGTGATATCGGAATGGCATCACGCCCACCCACAGCAGAAGAGCTTGCTCGTTTCGTGGCGAAAGATATTTCTTGGGACAAACGCACCGTCGGCTATGCCATGACTGCAATCATTGTTTATCGTGAAAACCCCGTTTCCGATGTTAGCCTGCTCGATTTGGAAAAAATTTATACCGGTCAAGTCATAGACTGGCAGAGTTTTGGCGGAAGAGGAAAAATTGCTGCTTATAGCCCGAATTCGGCATCAGGCGTATATTCGTTTTTTCAACGAGTGGCCATGCGAGGTAAACATTATGGTCAAAGTATTTCTCACCTAGGAGATGGATCAGCCACACAAGCCTTTGCGGTTTCAAATCAAAATCGATTTGGTGGCATTGCTTATTTAGGCTTGCCTTTTGCAACGCATAAAGAAACCAAATGTCTCCCCGTCAACGGCATTGCGCCCACTCATCATAATGCCAAAAGGTATCCGCTCACTCGTGAACTTTGTTTCTTTTATCGTCGCGATGTCAGTAAAGAAGCCAAAAAATTCATTGATTGGGTATGCTCAACAGAAGCGGCCTATGCGATGACTGAGCGAATTGGATTCACTTCGATTCGCAAGGTGAATGAGGCTGAATTATCCACACTACCGCAGCATCAAAAAAAGTAGAAGACAAATGTCATTCCACATTGACTTATGGATGCTACGATTTTGTAAGATATCGCATTCGTCAATAAGGATATTTGGTGGTCTCGGGTGGGTGACAGCCAACGCAACTTTTTAAAGAAATTGACGATTGATCATATTCAATTGTCTTTTTTGATTTGTTAGATAAAGACAAACGATCTTCAATCGTAAATTCAAAAAATTGATCCTCAGGAATCGTCAATTCTTTGCGTTCATCTATTGCTATTATGCGGTGTATCTAACGGATTCTTGATGAAGTTCTTTTGTCAGAGCGTGGAGTGTGCGAGTGGTGCCGCGTGGTCAGCGATTTTGATTTTTCCTGATATGGGAGAGAAAGAGGAGTATTCCAAAAATGGCACCTATTACGATGCTGGCCTGATCACGCATGGGTGTATGGAAGTCTGCAAAGGGATACCAAACATTGCTGCGTTTGCCGATGCCGATGTAGAAAAACATCAGACCGGCAAGTCCCCCTACGATGCAATAAAGAAGCAAGTCGGTGCAGCGGAAAAAAAGTTCACGTGCACGTTGCGGTTGTTGCGGTTTTGGCGGTGCGGCATTTCCGATTTTCGCAAGTGGATGCTTGCAGAACCAGCGGAACAGTAAGTATGCACCTGTTAGGGCGCCAAAGCTTAGGAATGCGATTTCGGTGCTCGGGCTATGATATTCGCCAAAGACGTAGCTAGCACGGTAGTAGCTGGTCTTTTTGTAATAAATCGCATACATCACAAGTGCACCAAGCGATGATGCGATGCCAAGCGGGATGGCGTAGCAGAGGAAAACAAAGAGGCCGTGCAGCCATGAGGGGAAGTCCCTAGCAGGTTTGCCCTGATACGGTGTGAAGTCGTCCCAGGGGGACTTTTGGGGATCATCAGGTATTGGCATGGCCGAGTGCGCATTCTATCAAACACGCCGTTTTCTGCAAGATGAGATGCTCGCATGGAAATGATAGGATTCCCGCTTGTCCACGTATGATAGTTCCGTTACAAAATCCTCATCTCTGAACCATACAACCTTTATGAAGAAAAAAACCATGCTTACGCTTGCCTTGATCGCTGGCACTACCGCTACGCTGTCTGCCGCACCACCTGTCATCACCAAAGAAATCCGTGAGGAGAATGGCAAAAAAGTCGAATACATGTTTATCGATGGCATCAAAGTGCACGAGGAAGATCCCGCGAAACAGCCTCAGCCCAAAGTTGTCACACCTTCGGCCTATGACGCGGCCGCAGCCAAGGCGCCAGCCGATGCCAAAGTTCTTTTCGATGGCACCGAGGTAACTTACAAAAACTGGACCGCTACCAATGGTGAGCCGACGAAATGGAAGCTCATTGATGGCGCGCTCGAGTCCGCCCCCGGCACGGGCTACATTCAGAGCAAAGAAAAATTCGGCTCCTGCCGACTCCACATCGAATTCGCCACTCCCACCAAGGTCCAAGGCTCGGGCCAAGGCCGTGGCAATAGCGGAGTCTTTCTGATGGGACAATACGAAGTCCAGGTGCTCGATAGCTATGAAAACGTCACCTATCCCGACGGCCAGTGCGGCGCTCTGTATGGTCGTTCCAAGCCGCTGGTGAATGCCAGTCGCAAACCCGGCGAGTGGCAAACCTATGACATCACCTTCCACCGCCCGATCTTTAACGAAAAAGGCGAAGTCACCCGACGCGCCAGATTTACCGTCATCCACAACGGCATCAAGATCCAAGACAACGTCGAGCTTTCCGGCGGCACGGGCTGGGCCGGCCCACATTCGATTAGCGAATACGCCAAGCACGATGACAAAGGATTCCTGCAAATGCAAGACCACGGTAACCCCGTGCGCTTCCGCAACATCTGGATCCAAGAAATTGCAGACGACGCGAAATGATTCGGGTTTCCCAAAACGGGAAAATCCAACCATATTCAACAAGCTGTTGATCGACAATTCTTGAATCCCAAAGGGATTCCGTCTCATAGCCCAGGGTTGGAGCGCTATGCTCCTACCCCTGGGTGCTCGCTGCCAGAGCAGTGGCGAGTGGCTCGGTTCTTGTGTCGGTCTGTTGGTGAATGGAGATGAAGTTGATTTAGTTAAGTAGGTCAAAGTAGAGGCTTCTTGATTGGCAGGCGGCAGCCTCAGCTCGTTTCTTATTAGCAGCCCATAGTTTATTTCAGTGCTAGCTGGGTGTTGGTCAAATCATCAGACAGCGCCGATTCTTGCCGTCGAGGATGCTTGATGCCAGTTGATAGATCGCGTTGCGATCGCGCGTAGCACAATTCTCCTCTCTCATGAAATTCTATCTGCCCATTTTATTTTGCCTCGCTTTTGATGGTATTGGCGCGCAGGAGACTCCTGTTGTTGTAATCGAGAGAGAGACGATTCGGACCGTTGATACGGGGGCGGCCTTGGTGAATCCTGCGATGGGATGGACGATGCATTTTTACTCGAACGTGCCCGCTAACTACGGATCGCAGTTGGAGCCATCGGACATTCTCGAAGACTTCCCTGGTCTATCTACAGTATATCTGCGGCTCCCGTGGGCTTATCTGGAACCGGAGGAAGGAAAATTCAATTGGGCGATCCTCGATACGCCCGCCCAACGCTGGATCGCCAAGGGCAAGCGCATTGCTTTTCGATTCACCACCTCGGAAAACTGGATGAAATATGCCACACCCGAATGGGTCAAAAATGCAGGTGCAAAAGGAACATTCTACGAGTTCAACAGAGGCCGTGTGCCGATGAGTCAAACGTGGGATCCGATTTTTGACGACCCGATCTATTTGGAAAAACTCAATGCCTTTCTCGCTGCTGCGGCCAAGCGGTATGATGAAAATCCGAATGTCGCATTCATCGATGTCGGCACCTATGGCATGTGGGGCGAGGGCCATACGTTCATGAGTAGCCAGCAGGACAACATCGCGCTCCAGAAGCTTCACATCGATCTGCACCAGAAGCACTTCAAGAAAACACTACTCTGCATCAGTGATGATTTTGCGGGACACGATATACCCGGGAAAAATTTTCCGATCACCGACTATGCGCTCTCCCGTGGAGTGACCTTGCGCGATGACAGCATCCTCGTGCAACCGCCGCCACGATCTTGGTATCACGCCGAAATGGCACAGTCATTTTGGCCGACCTTGCCTGTCATTCTCGAACACGAACACTACGCCGGATCGAAGGGGCGGCAGGCATGGAGCGGCGAACTTCTGCTCAAATCGGTTGAGGACTATCACGCGAGTTTTATGTCGATCCACGGTCAGCCGAGGGAGATTCTGAATGAAAACCGTGAGACCATTGACAAGATCAACTTGCGCATGGGCTATCGACTTCAGCCGATGGAAGTGTCCTGGCCGAAGTCGGTGAAAATCGGAACCCCACAGGTATTCAAGGTCGAGTGGACTTGGTCGAACCAAGGTGTGGCTCCTTGCTACCCCGGAGGTTATCCTTGTCTTACCATCAAAGATGAGAAAGGTGGTATCGTTTCTGTGCTTAGCGACGAATCACTCGACATGCGCTGTCTCAAGGTCGGCGCTCCCGGAGTGAATCCGATCACAAAATGGGAGAGTGCATTCACCATCGGACTGGTCGCCCCCACGACCAAGCCGGGCAATTATGACCTTTTCATTTCAGTTGGTAGCAGAGATGGCACACCGCAGATCGCGCTGCCTCTCGATGGGCACGATGGACAACGCCGCTATCGACTGGGTAAGATTACTTTGGAAGCGCCATAGCATTGCGCTGTGTTCTTTTCGTTAGATCTTGTTTCTGTGAGCAATCGAAGTATGCTGCTTGCGATTCTCTTCGTTCTATGAGGCCTTTATGTTTATTCATTATCTCCTTGCTGTTGGCTCATCCACTTTCAGCCGCGAAAACTGGCTTGTTTTTTGATCCGAGTATGCCTGTGCACGCGACTTCGCTCGATGCCGGAAATGGTGATTTGGTGGCGCGGGGATTGTTGCTTCGATTGAGCGAGGAGCAGTATTTGTTGTTTGATCAAGAATTGCTGCGTCCCGTCACTTGGTTTTCGGCACCAGCAAACAAAGAACCGATTTCGTTAAATTTGATGGCGCAGGCGTCATGGTATGAACCTACAAAAAAAGCAGGAGCGATCTTGCCGCGACCAGCTACTGCGGGAAAACTGTTAGTGCCGGCTCTGCCCGGAATCGGTGTGAATGCGGAAGTGGTTCTCAGCGATCCGCGCCCCGACTTTGGCAGTGAAAAAGGCCGCGGTGGACTGGAAGCGAGTGAGAGGAAATTTCTCGGCTACGATGTTTCGGGCACGACTCCTGTGTTGCACTATCGCATCGGCACAACTCAGGTGAAGGAATGGTATGCGCTGAGCGGCGGGAACTTGTTGCGAAATTTTGCGATCGATGCAGGAAAAGAACTCGTCTTTCTTGCCGCGAAGGGTGAGTTCACCATCACCAGCGCTCAACAAGCCCGCAGTGACAAGCAAGTGATTACTTCCAATCACGCGGGCCTGCGTCTGGCTAGTGCCAAGGGCCATGTGATCGCTACTCTTGCGGCATCGACTCATGAGCGTCTTGTGACCTTGGCGTATTCGGATCAACCGATCAAAGAATTATCTACTACAACTATAGTAGCAAAAGGAAAGGTCAAGCTTTGGTCGCAATCGATCGAGACTACGATCCAAGAATCTGAGCGCTCAGGGCCGGGTTGGACGATGGATCGCATGGCGCTGCCCTTAGATAATCCATGGCGACGTCGCGTGCGACCTGCGGACATTACTTTTTTGCCATCGGGAAAATGTGCGGTGGTCACCTTCTGTGGCGATGTTTGGCTGCTGGCGCCTTCGGCAAAACGCGTCGCGTGGAAACGCATCGCGGCGGGGCTTTGTGAACCATTGTCGATCGGCCATGTGGGCGAGACGATTCAAGTTTTTTCACGTTCGGGCTTGGTTCGCTTGCACGATCGCAACGGTGATGGCGAGACGGATTTTTATGAGAACCACAGCAGTCTGATGACGCAAACGGTCAGCACACGCGGCTATCCGTTAGATATGGAAGTGGATGAAACAGGGCGCACATGGGCTTCGATCGGCGGCATTGCACTACCGCAGCCAGGAGTTCGTGAAAAAGGTCCAGGCAGTCCACATGGCGGTGCGGTGTTTGCCATTGCGGCCGATGGCAAGTCGATCGAGACGATTGCGCAATACGCACGCGAACCATTTTTCGCACGTGATCCTCAAAATGGCAATCTCGCGATGTCGGATCAACAAGGCAACTACGTGCCTTCGTCTGGTATTTTTCCTCTCGTCAAAGGCGGCAGTTATGGGTTTGGCGGTCGTGGTGAAAATGCGTTGGTTCCCCCTGCAGCGTGGATTCCTCATGAGCAAGACACCTCTTCGGCGTCGCCCTTGTGGATGAGAAAAACGGCCTTTGCAGCTTGGGAAGGTGGGCTGATGAATATCTCGTATGGCACAGGTCGCTTGTTCTTGGTGCGGCCGAGCGGCACCTGGCCGAGCAAGCAGGGCTCGGTGATTCCGTTAGGCATCGAAACGGGATTGCCGATTCTACATGCACGCACTCATCCCATTGATGGGAGCATTTGGCTAACAGGTTTTCGCATTTATGATTCACGCGTCGAACCCTTCGAGGGCATCGGCCGCCTACGCCCTAGCAGTGGTCACTTGGCGCAACCAATCGATGCGATGATCGTTGCACAAGGGATCGTCCTGCGCTTCGATGCAGCGATCGATCCGAGCAGCATCGATGCCGAAAAAATCCAAGCGCGCGAGTGGCAATACCGCCGATCCCCTGCCTACGGTTCCCCAAGATTCAAGCGCGATGGTAGCCAAGGAGTGGATGTTGTGGCGACGGGCAAAACGTGGCTATCGAAAGATGGCAAAAGTGTGTTCATTCACATCCCCCATTTGAAGCCGACCATGCAGCTGGAGCTCATCCATCACATCCGCGTCAAAGGTGTTTCCAGTGAAGCGACGCCAGTTTATTTTACCGTCGCCAATCCACAGCCTGCGCCATGGATCGAGTGGGGCTTTTCGCCACCACAGCTCGATGGTTCCATCGCTTCGGTCAAACAAAGCAGCGATGCCGAGCCGCCAAGCGTGGCCCGTGGAGTTGCCACCGTGACCCGCTTCGGCTGCATCGCCTGTCATTCATCCGATGGCACCAAAGAAGGCCACAGTGGTCCGACGTGGAAAGGCATTGCCGGCAACAAACGCAGCTTCAAAGATGGCAGCAGTGCGATCGCCGATGAAGCGTACTTGCGCCAAGCCATTCTCCAACCCGAAGCCCAAATCGTGAGTGGCTACGAACTCGGCATGGCCAGCTACGCCGGCGTCTTAAGCGAATCCGAGCTCAAAAGCGTGATCCTCTACATCCAGAGTTTGAAGTGAATATGTCGTGACGATAGCTCTTGTGAGTTTGAATGAGCCGGTTGAAATTTGATTGCTCGAAATTTCCACCATTAATTGATCGCCCTTCCTGAGTATAGTGTTTCATCGTTTTTCTTTGCAAGTGGCAGAAAATTGAGTTAACTGATTCTTGCATTTGAATGAACAAGCTCTCCTACCTGAACCAGATCGCGATCGCTCGCTCATCGATGCCTATGACGACCTCGGAAGAAGCTTACGCCCAGGTGGAACGGATGGCCAAATCGACGAATGGTCCGTTTACGAGGAAAGTTTCCGTGGCTTCGTCAAGTGGGCGGAAGAAAAAGGATGCTTCTTTTAAGGGCTCCAGCCGTTGATCGAAGGTGGTCGTGAGCATGATCTTACGTTCGTTGAACAAGGCGTATTTTAGAAGCTCTGCCGCCCTTGTGTCACGGCTCACCTTGCGGGAAAATTTCTTCGATGCTGGATTCGGTGCGTTCATCGACCCAGCGGTCGAGGGCTTTTTGCATGGTGGCTAACACTTCTGGGTGATCGGCGGCGACGTTACGTTCGCAGTGTTTGTCCTGCGCAATGTGATAGAGTCGATAATGTCGCCCGCCGCTTGCAGTGGGGGTGAGGATGATTTTCCAGTTCTCGGTGCGCAGCATGCGCTCTTTGGCATCGACCAAGGGCTGTTCGTATTCGGGGCGCAGGACGAAGTGGTAGTCGTATTGGTCATCGATGAAGTTGAGTTCATCCATCGGTGGGAGTTTGGGGCGCTCGACATTTTCCACGCGAAATTGGATGAAGGGAAATCCGGTTTCGGCGAAAAATGGTCGCGATTTTGCTTGGCTACGATCGCTGAACCAAGGCGCAAAACTTTGTCCCTCCCATGATGCAGGGCGCGGTGCCTTGACGAGGTCGAGAATGCTCGGGGCGAGGTCGATGCTGCGAACGATCTGCGGAAAGGTCTGTTGAGGCAGACCAGGAACGTAGACGATGAGGGGTGTGTGATTGGTCTGATCACCGCCGTGAAAACTTAGGCCATGACCGAGCGTGGCTCCCGGTTCGTAGAGATCATCGCCGTGATCGGAGTTGATGATGACGATGGTGTTTTGGTCGAGACCGTGTTTTTTGAGTGCCTCAAGAATGCTTTTGACGCAGTCATCGAACTGGCGCGTGCAGCCATCGTAGAGGGCGGAAATTTGTTGGGCGTCGGCGGGCGTGAGCTTGTTCCATTTGTTTTCGAGGTCGGTGCCGCCGATGAATTCATCGATGTCAAAGTCCACAGATGTTTTGTTTTTTCCTTGGTAGAGAGGATTGGCAAACATGCTGTTATAGGGCTCCATGGTGCGATAGGGGAGATGATTGCAGGAGTAGAAAACGTGGCTGTAAAACGGTTGGCCGGAGGAGGCCATGGTGGCGATTTTTTTCTCGACGCGCGAGGTGACGATTTCTGGTGTGACGAATTGAGCGAACGATTGGATCTCGGGAAAAATGCGATAGCCGACGGAGTTATCGAAATAGAGCGGGATTACAAAGTGCGCGAGGATCACGGCCTGACTCATGTAGATTTGAAAACTATCGAAGGATGATACGGAGATATCCTCGTGCCCCAGTGGCATCATTTGGTAAAAGCCAGCGCACCAGTCGCCAATGGCAGAAGTGTGATAGCCTTGCTTTTGCAAAATGGCGGCCATCGGTTCTACGATCTTCGTAGTAGTTTCGACTTGTGCTTTTCCCGGATACATGTGGCGGAAGCCGTGAGTGTGGGGGTATTGTGAGCTGTGCATGCTCGTATTTGACTCAAGCGTGGAGGCGATGGGTGTGAAGCAATGAGTGAAAACTTGTGAGCTTGCGGCGAGGGCATCGATGGTGGGCGACACGCCAGCGGCTGCGATGCCATCGGTGCGTTGGGGACGATAGCCGGTAAAGCCGAGGCGGTCACCGCGGAGTGAGTCCGAGCCGATGATGAGAACGTTCCACGATTTTTGCGAAGATTTCGCGGTGAGCGGTGGTTTCGTCTGAGGTATGAGTGACGAGGAGAGTGTTACGAGTGAGAGGCTGATCAGGATACCGAAGGCAATGCGGTGGGGGCGGTGGTGAGATTTCCAACGATAAAAATGCCATCCGATAGCGAACAAGATGTAGGCCATGGGCAGCAACGAGAAGGTAAAATAGGCGAGCCATTCAGGAAGCCAGTCGCACAAGTGATAATACCATTGGCCGAATTCGGATTCGTGCAAAAAGTAGGGGCGCGTGCGTGAAAGGCGCAACAAGCAGAAAAGATGAAAGCACCACGTGAGTGTGAAGGCGCGCAAGATCGACCAAATTCCTTGGCGTGATGAGATCTTTTCCCAACGCTGCCATAGCGGCAGGATGAGAAAATAGGCGAAGCATCCTAGGAGCGTGTACGCGATGATGGCGTAAAGATTTTCTCCTAACAGAAACAGTAGGTGTTTCTCGCGGGCGAGAGCGCTGAATTTATTGTCCATGCCACTGGAGCTAAACGCTAGTCGGTAGAGACCGCTTAGGTATTGGCAGAGCAGGAAAAAGATCACGCCATAGATGCAGTGACGTGCACGTGGAGTGGAGCTTGGCATATCAATCTTCAATGGTGGTGGGAGGAGTAATTCGGTAAATGTCGTTGCTGATGTATTTATCAATCACGACAGAATCGGGTGATTTAAGCGTTTTGCTAGTTTGGATGCGGAGGATGAATGTGCGCTTGCCGGCGAGATACGATTTATGAATGGCGACGTAGGCTTGTGAATTCCGCGCTACATAGCCGTAGAGTTTTTCACTGCTATCTTTTTCTGTTAGTTCGTAGCAGCACCATCGCGATTCGTCTGAAAACTCCATCAGATAGCGATTGGTTGGCTCGATGTTGAGGCGGAACGCAATGGACTGGCTAGGCTTTTCGATGATGTAGTTTTCCCAAGTCATGGGTTGGTAGTAGACGTGGCTCTCCCAGTCGATCTTGACTTGATCCTTCTCGATTTGCTCGATGAGTAAGGCTTCACCTTTTGTCTCATCGATTGGAGCGACGACGCGCCAAAAAGTTTTTCCGCCCAAAGTTAAGGGTTCATAACCCGTGGTGGTAATGGCCTTGAGAGGGGTGATAGGGCGGGTGTAGTAGTGATGCATCATGCGTAATTTCATGACATCAGGATCGCGCACGTAGCGCAATTTTTCCTCGATAGTAGAGGCGGCCAGATAGGATTTGACGGTCTGATCGATGGCTGTCACGACAGCGCGCGCGTCGCTTTCCTCCATCTCGTTGATGCGAACGCTTGTTTTCTGATGCTGTACGATTTGTGCTTCCTTCTCTTCGCTGGTGAATAGTAGGTATCCGATGTAGACGAGCGCGGCGATGATAATTGTGGAAAAGAGCGAAATCCAGCCGACGGGTATAGTTTTGGTTTTTTCTCCCCATTCTTTTTCGATGGCATTTGGATCATACACGTCTTGCTGCATGATTTCATCGATGTTGTATTCGATGCTTTTGCCCTCGAAGTTTTTTCTGCGAGTTTGCTCCGGCATGACTAAAGGCTCATCCTGTTGAGGGGATATGCTTTCTTGTTCCTCGACGATCCGGACGCTGGGCCTTTTGAACCGACGCAGAGAGTCCGCAAGATCGGGAGTTCGATTTTTTTTTACATCTTCTAAACGAGTAACACGGCGGCTAGACTGCGACGAGTCTGAGGTGCCTAGTTTGATAATAGGTTCTTCGTCCATGATGGTGGGTTGCAAAGATAGGATAGTCGAAAAACATGTTCGACGCAATCCTGGAACTTGTGTAAATCGTGCGTATGCCAGCACCGCGCATATTGATCGTTACAGCATCCTTCGGAGAGGGGCACAACAGTGCCGCGCGCAATCTTGCCTTGGGCTTAGAAAGTCAGGGGGCTGTATGTCAAGTGGCAGACCCGTGTATGCGTGCGATGCCTACTCTGACGAGTATGCTGTGCAAGGTCTACCGCTACATCACGACTCACTTGCCACGTTTATGGTATCGCATTTATTTGTCGACGGACGACATGGATTTTTCTCTTCAAAGATCTTATGTAATGAGGAAGCCTGAAAATGATTTAGCGAGGTTGATTGATGAATTTCAGCCAGATGCGGTGGTGAGCACGTATCCAATTTATCCGTATTTCTTAGATCGGATATTATCCAAACATAAGACAAGGCCTCCCGTTTTCACGGTGATCACGGACTCGATCGAGATCAACGCTTCATGGAAAAAAGCGCCAAATACCACCTGGTTGGTGACGGATCCATATACGCGCGATGGTTTGATTAAAGCGGGCCTGCCAGCCGAGCGCTTGGTGGATACAGGATTTCCGGTGCATCCGCAGTTTGCATCCATGCATGGTGTGGATGGAGAGGGGTCGGTCAATCCGTTTCGAGTATTGTATTTTCCGACGGCCAAAAAGCCTCATGTGCGACGAGTGGCACGGGCATTGTTGCAAGCATCTTCCGAGGTGCATGTAACCATAGTGCTAGGAAAAAATATTCGTTTGCTTTACACACGAGCGAAGGAAATTCAGCGCGAGTTTCCCGGGCGCGTCAAGTTGATCGGGTGGACGCGTCGTGTGCCATCGTTGTTGAACACGCACCACTTGGTCGTGGGGAAAGCCGGTGGAGCAACGGTGCATGAAGCGATCGCGGCGCAGTGTCCGATGATCGTTTATCATCTTGTGCCCGGCCAGGAAGAGGGTAATCTGAAGTTGTTAGAAAGTTTGGGTGCGGGTAAGTTGGCAGAAAATTCTGCACAGATCACATCGATCATGCGAGATCTTTTGATGGATCGTGGTGTGGGATGGCGGTGCATGAAGCGCCGATTGGCGTCCTATAAGCGGAATTCAGGGAGCCTGTTGGCAAGTCGAGTCATTTTATCAACCATTTCATCCTCAAAAACATGAGTCATCACATGCTCACACGCATCTACAGTTCGATTTTCACGGCGAATACTAGCGGAACTTTGCGAGGAGCAGAGCGTAATGAATGATTCGGCGATGCATTGATTTTTGATCTATGAGAGGTATCAGTGCAAGTTTACCGCTGACGACACAGCTGGTAAAAAATCTTCCTCTCAGGTTCGAATCGCAAGATGGCTAGGGCATCACTAGCAATCGAGGCAACTCGCGCGCTTGGGAGAGTAAGCCGCAGTGCATACTGCAGCTTCACATTGAGTAGGAAAAGGTACTAGCTCCCGGTGCTTGGTAATCGAGCTTTGTGATCTCAGAGAAATTGCACAAAGACATCTTGATCATTAAGGACGACCACTTGCCTTAAGGGGCAGAAAACCATTGTGGCTCTTGACCGGGTTTCCATTTGATGTTGCAGCCGCTCGCGGGCTTAGTGCTGGTGGGTGGTGCCTCGCCGTCGAGCATGCGATCGATGGCATCTTGCAAATCACTGCCGCAAGCTACGCCATTTTTCGGGCGAGAGTCATCGAATTGACCTGCGTAGAACAAGGCGAGGTTTTCATCAAAGAGGAAAAAATCGGGTGTGCAGGCCGCGCCGTATGCCTTGGCGATGGATTGAGTCTCATCAATGAGATACGGAAAGTTCCACTTGTGAGTCGCGGCAAATTCTTTCATGAATTCAGGGCCATCTTGTGGATAAGCGGCGAGATCATTCGAGTTAATGCAAATGGTTTCTACGCGAAGTGCTGCGGCGCGGTCAGCAAATTCGCCGAGTTCGCTAGCGAGGTGGATGACGTAAGGGCAATGGTTGCAGGCAAAAAATACGATGGTGCCCAGAGAGCCACGGGCCTCGTCGAGTGTGACGATTTTTCCGCTTGCGTTAGGTAGGGCGAAATCAGGAGCTGTGGAGCTAGGACGAAGTGAGAAGGTGGAATCTACGCGCATGAGTATGATTTGGTTCGAGTGAGTGTAAGTGAATGGAAATTATTGACGCTCTAGAGCCCAACGAAGGAGTTTTTCTGAGTCTTTCCAAATGTTGGGAGTATTTGATTTGAGGACAACGACAATTGCTGCGCGGTTGTCAAGTTCGCCAGTACTGATAAGGCAGCGTCCTGCTGCATTGGTGGTTCCCGTTTTCATGCCGTTGCAATAGGGCACAGTTTCCAGGACTTTGTTGGTGTTTTCTAGGGCGATGGTGCGTCCAGAATTGAAACGAAAGGTCATGTTTTTTGTGGACATGAAGGAGCGGAGGAGAGGCGAACGGTAGGCTTGGCGCGCGGCAATGGCCATATCACGCGCGGTAGAAAATTGATCGGGCTCGGTTAAACCGTGAGGATTTTGGAAGCGGGATTGGCGCATGCCGAGCTTGGCGGCGTGCGCATTCATCATGGCGCTGAAATTTTCTTGGCTGCCTGCGACATCGCGAGCGAGGGCCCGAGCTACATCGTTTGCGCTCTTGACCATCAGAACTTTGAGGAGCTCGCGACGAGTATATTTTTCACCAGCTTTGAGATAAAGTTTGGTTGGTTCACATTGACCATCTGATGCCGCGATGGTGACTTGTTTATCGATGTCTCCACCTTCCAGCACGCAGAGCGCGGTGATGATTTTTTGTGTGGATGCGACTTGGCGAGGGATGTCGGCATTTTTCGCATAGAGCACACGACCTGAGCCGATGTCGATCACGATGGCTGACTCGGCGGCGACGGGTGGAGGAGCGATCTGAGGAATCGAGCCGGGTAGTGGCTGTGGGATGCTGTTGGGGCTAACCTTGACGGAAGGGGTATTGGTGCCACGGCGCGGCGATGGATCTGGGTTCCCACCGCAGCATGCGATGAACAAGGAGGCAATGATGGTGAAATGATAGAAGTGGAACTTACAGCGTGCCATGGGCGCATGATAGAGGGAAATCTTGCCAGTGGGAAAGGGAAAAATGAATGCTGTTTGACTTGCTGGCGAATCTCGCGCATTGTGCTGGCAGGTCATGGCAGAAATCAATTACAAAGTCGGGAATGAAAAGCTCATCCGCGTGATGAATGCTGCATCAGCGCACTTGCGTGGCCTGCTGGAAAAGCAGGGGCGCAGCAGCGGGGCCTTGCGCATTGCAGTGATCGGAGGGGGATGCAGTGGGCTGCAATACAAAATGGATTTGGTCGATGGGCCACGCGATCGCGACATCATGGTGCCAAGTAACGGTGTTAACGTCGTGATCGATCCGAAAAGCGCACTTTTTGTGAGCGGCAGCGAGTTGGATTGGTCCGATGATCTTCAGCAGGGCGGCTTCAAGGTGAGCAATCCGAATGCTCTAGTGACATGTTCTTGTGGCGAGAGTTTTGCTGCGTAATCGATGATGGCGATGGATGCTTTTGAATCTCTCGGATTGCCGCGCAGCTTGAATTTGGCAGAGGAAACGGTGCGGGAGGCGTATCGTATGGCGAGCAAAAACTACCAAGGAGATGAGCTAGGTTTTTCCCGATTGAACGAAGCCTATCGCGTGATCATGAGCCCTGCGGCGCGCTTGATGCACTGGCTAGAACTGGCTGGCATAAACGGGGATCGTCGAGGCGTGGTCGCGGGTGAACTTTTAGATTGGTTTGGCGTGGTCGGCACGGTGATTCAGGAAACGGATCTGTTGTTGCGTAAAAAGGAGCAGTGCCAGAGTCAATTGGCGCGCGCTTTGATGGAATCGAATTTGCAACGTGGGCGCGAAAAAATCGAACAATGCCAAGATCATTTGCGCGTTGTTGAGAAATCGAAGATTGGTGATTTTCCAGCGATTGAATCGGGTGTGATCAATGCCGAGAATGCATGGATCTGTGCGCGTGATTTGAGTTTTCTCGAAAAGTGGCAACAACAGCTTCGCGAGCGTTACGGGAAATTTTTCTCGTGATTTTATCAAATCCGGATTTTTGAACAGGCTTGCCAGAGATCGTGCAATGTTTCAGGATGTGCGTGATGAACCGGATCTTGCTACAGCTTGTTGCCTTATTCCTCTTCGCTCTGAGTTGCACTTTCGGGCTTGGTCAGGAAAAAACTGGGCCGCGGAAGTTGCGGTTGCTGCCAGTGGGCGATATGCCGCCGTTCCGACAGGAGATTCGTGACGGAGTTCGCTACGAACTCGAACCGGAACCAGGGTCTGAGCCTCCACGTATGATCTCTATACCGGTCACGAAAGATAAAACTCTTACGGTGCCGTTGGCGCTTGGGACGTTTACGGAATTTTTGCCGTTGCCTGCGACGCAGCAGATTTGTCGATTGCAAAAAGCACCAGGAGATCATGCTGAGTTGTGGAGTCAGATCCAGTTGCCAGAACAAGGCGACTGCGCGGTGATTTTATGGCGAGAGCCGAAAGAAAATACATGGGATGCAGTGCGCTCTTTGGTCATACTCGAGGGACCTGTCGCATTCCCTGCGGGTACCTCACGATTGGTCAATACCTTATCAACAAATTCAAAGTGGGTGTTTGCCAACAAAACCATCGAGCTCAAAGCTGGGGGTGTTTTGGTGGAAAAGTTGCCCGCTGAGACAGTGCCTGTGCAAGTGTCAGTGCTTGACGGAGAACAAAATTGGCGCGTTGTGTTTCAAAGTGCGATCGGACAAGGTGCGGATGAACGCAGCAATGTCATTCTCTACCGCGCTGATGGCGAGGAAGTGCGTAATCCCGTGAAGGTGATCAATTTGCGCGAGCAGGCGAATCCACCTCCCGCAAGAGTTGCGCCGCCTAATCCCTGAATCTCGTTTATGAGAAAAGTTTCCGATCTAACGAGCGATACTGAATCGCCTCGAGCACATGGTGATCTAGGATGTGATCGCTACCTTCGAGGTCAGCAATGGTCCTTGCTACCTTGAGGATGCGGTCATGCGCGCGCGCGGAAAAATTCATCGATTCCATCGCATGCTCGAGATATTGGGTGCTTGTGGCATTCAGAACACAGTGCTCACGGACCAATTTTGCTGACATCGCGGAATTCGTATTCGTGCCTTTGTGTTTTTCGAATCGTCTGGTCTGCACTTCTCTCGCCACGGCGACTCGTTCGCGGATCGTGGCAGATTTTTCACCGAGTTCGCTGGATGACAGTTCTTTGAAATCCACCAGCGGCACCTCGACGTGAATGTCGATGCGGTCGAGCAAGGGACCGGAAATCTTTTGCCGATACTTTTCGATCACGCGAGAGCCACAGCGGCACTCTCTTTTGGCATCTCCATAGTAGCCACAGGGGCAGGGGTTCATGGCGGCCACGAGCATGAAACGCGAGGGGAAAGTCAGCGAACCTGCGGCGCGTGAAATGGTGACATGACCATCTTCTAACGGTTGGCGCATCACTTCCAGTGTCTGACGACGGAATTCGGGCAGCTCGTCCAAAAACAAAAGTCCATTGTGCGAAAGAGAAACCTCGCCTGGTCCTGGGTTGGTGCCGCCACCGAGAAGGCCGGCATCCGAAATTGTATGGTGCGGTGCGCGATACGGTCGCGTGGTGATGAAAGATCGCTTCGGATCGAGAAATCCTGCGATCGAATGAATTTTGGTCGTCTCAATTGCTTCATCCTCACTCATATCAGGGAGAATGCTCGGCAGTCGTTTCGCGAGCATCGATTTCCCTGTTCCTGGAGGACCTACCATCAGGATGTTGTGCCCACCCGTAGCCGCGACTTCCAGCGCGCGCTTCACTTGGTATTGACCTTTGACCTCCTCAAAATCCACATCGTATTTGCGATGCGATTCGAAGAACGCCTTGCGATCCATCACGAAGGGCGCGATCGGTTCTAAGCCTGTGAGGTATTGCCACGTTTGGTGAAGAGACTCCACTCCTATGACCTCAATGCCCTCGACAATTGCTGCTTCTGGTGCATTCACCGCAGGCACGATCAAGCGCTTTTTTCGGCGCGCGCGTGCTTCTAAGGCGATCGGCAAAGCTCCCTTCACCGCTCGCACTGTTCCATCGAGCGCAAGCTCGCCGACAACATAAACATCGTCGGCAGGTAAGCTCAATTCGGCACACGCCGAGGCCATCGCCAGCGCAATCGGCAGGTCAAATGATGGGCCTTCTTTCTTCAAGTCAGCCGGTGCAAGGTTCACGGTTTTGCTGCCATCGCTCATCGGTAGGGCCGAGGCGATGATCGCGGAGGTCACACGCTGGATCGATTCGCGCACGGCGGCATCGGGCAGGCCAACCACATAAATCTGCGGTTTTTCTGAGCCCCAGGCATTCACTTCCACCTCAACTTCTTGAGCATCGACACCACGTAAGGCTGCTGAATAGATTCGAGTAATCATCTGAACAGTGAAAAAATGCCAATTTTTTGGGCGACTAGCAATCTTTTTTTCTGGGAAAAATAGGCAAATGGCTGAAAAATTCTCATGCGACAAATTGACACAGCGCGACAGCTTGCGACAGTCATTTCGCCCTACCCAACCATGTGTGCTATCCGCAATGCACCATTTCATCAGTGTTTTCTGATATATCTCATTACGGCACGATCATTGCTGCCATTGGACCTGTAGCATCCCGATGGCATCATGGAGGAATTCTTTTACGATAATTAGAATAATTTACTCAGCGGGGACGTTACATTAGTAGTAACAACAAAACAAAACAATGGCATCAG
>CANHKJ010000027.1 GCA_947460915.1 Verrucomicrobiia bacterium | reverse complement strand
TTCCGTCTAGACCATTAAGCTTCTGAGGCATAGCAAAAGGCAAAGCCTGATCTCAAGTTGATTGACGTGCTTGTCGGACCAACCGTGATTTGCTCTTAGTTGGCACCGACATCATATCAAGACTGCACATTTCACGAAGATTTAACATGAGGATTGCGGTTATTTAACGTTACTTCTGTATAATGAACTCTGATCTGGGACGGATCCCGGAGAATCTAACATCAAATACAATTATTATGAAAATCATCAATCGTTATCAAAATATAGGGCGCGTTTTTGCCACATCAATCGTTGCTACTAGCGCTATAGTTCAAGCGCAGTCCATTTGGGATGGAGTATACCTTGAGGCATTCGGTGGCTTTAGCGAGCTGCTAGACGGGGGCATCAAAGAGGGTGGAACAACTGGAGATGGATCTTATGATATCGGCTTTCTTTCGGGAATGTCTTTTGGTAAAGTTATTTCTCCATCTTGGGCAATGGAACTGGAGTGGTTCTATCGCAGTAACAGTGTAGAATCCGTGAGTGGGGGCGAATTCGATGGCGTTAGCGATGGAGACTTCGCTTCGACCAATCTGATGCTCAATGTCATCTACACTTTAAACCGTGAAAATAGTGGAGGGAATTTTTTCAGCAAAGTTAATCCTTATGTCGGCGTAGGCTTCGGTGCAATGCAAGAAATCGACATCGACTTCACAGTGGCTGGTGCAGAGCAGGAGCATTCAGATAACTGGGTGCCAGCAGCGCAATTCATTGCAGGGTTGCATTATCCCATCAGTGAAAAATTTTCTGCATTTGCAGAGCTTCGCTATCACTATTCTGGAAGTTCTACCCTGGAGGCGCAAACAGGTCCAGCAGGAGAAATTGATGCGGATTATAATGGTTATTCAGCTCTGCTAGGCTTACGCTACTCGTTCTAAATGCTGGTGTTGCGTAGTGTTTTCTGACAAACTTCGCTTGATGAGCGATGTGCCGCCACTTCCTGTCCTTCTCGTTGAGGACGACCCTGATCTTGCTGCAAACATTCAAGACTTCCTTGAGCTACGAGGTTGGCGTGTGGACTATGCGCCGAATGGCGCTTTGGCGATGCATCGACTCATCAGCGGTAAGCATTCGGTTGGTATTTTCGATCTACGTATGCCTGGAATCGACGGTCTTGAACTATGTGAGCGTGTTCGTACACAGTTAGCTCCTGGCCTGCCAGTTCTGATGCTGACAGCCGCAGACACCTTGCATGATCGGTTACGCGGCTTTGAAGCTGGGGCGGATGATTATCTTGTGAAGCCTTTTGCTTTGGCAGAATTGTTGGCGAGGCTGCAAGCGTTGGTTCGCCGATCAGGAGGTAATGTTTCAACTAATGGGAATACATTGCGAATCGCGGATCTTCAATTGTGTGCATCCACGAGAGAAGTAACTCTTGAGCAACAGCGGCTCAAACTTACGAATATGGGCTTTACGATCTTAGAAAAATTAATGCAGCACTCGCCAGGAATTGTCGCGCGTGCTGATTTAGAATTTTACCTCTGGGGTGATGAACCGCCCGGCAGTGATGCTTTGCGTACACACATTGCTGTTTTACGTGCTGCAATTGACCCGCCAGGTTTAGCCCCGATTTTGCTAACGCATCGTGGAATCGGTTATCAATTGCTGTCATCGCGTCGGCTATCACCATGAAATCGACTAGGCTAGAAGTTCGCATTCGTTTGTTGATCATCTGCTTTGCCGCTTTGATCATTATGGTGTTTTCTGGAGTTGGTTGGATCATTTTGTTAGATTCGGAGGATGAAATCCATGATAAGTTTTTTGTACAAGTGGCAGCAGACATAGCCTTGGGCAAAACGGGGGCCACTCTGCCGGAAGGAATAACGGCGCATCCGAACGCTGATTTTTTGAAAAACAAAATGCAGCTTCACGAGGTCCCTACTACTCCAGGACTACATGATATTTTTGCTAATGATGACCTCAGCCGTAGTGAAGTCATACGCACATTTCCTGATCGTTTGAAACTGTGGATATTTCTAGGCTATGAGCGGGAGTTCCGTCTGTGGATTGCGCCAAATGAATCGACAGGACAAATTCACGCTGTGTTGGCTGACCTAAGCGCTCTGGAGGTAAGCGAGCAGGAAACAGAGAGTGTAGAGAAGCGGATGCTCATGCTTAGCATCATGCTTTTTCTCGTCGCCTTAGGCGTAAGCCAGTTGATTGCACGCTGGGCACTGAAGCCGGTGCGCGTTTTAACTCGCCGCGTTCTGAGCGCCCCAGCTGATGTGAAAGCTTCACCGTTACAGAAAGAGTTTCTCGACGATGAGATTGGCCAACTTGCTTGTGCTTTAGATGACTATCGACAACGATTCGGGCTGGCGATTTCAAGAGAGAGACATTTTCTATCAGATTGCAGTCATGAGCTAAGAACTCCGATTGCTACGATGAGGTCAGCAATGGATCTCCTTGAACAGGCTCAAGAAGATGTTGCCGCTCGTGAGCGCATCATTGGACGCATGCGGAGGTCTTCGCAACGCATGGACAGACTAGTTCGGACTTTCTTGTTGCTTGCCCGCGAGCGCAAAGCTCCAGAAAGCGCGCGCGCATTGGACGTAGTAGCGACAGTCCGACAAGTAGTTGACGAAATCCGCATGCTTCATCCTGAAAATTCGTTGAAGGTTTCTATTCATTCCGATCATGAAGTCCTCTTGGAGGTAGACTTTGAAGCTCTAACCATTTTATGTCATAACCTAATTGGCAATGCGTTTCATTATGCCGGCGGAGGAATTTTGGATATAAGTATTAGCTCTGATAAGGATTTTGTGTCTTTGGTTTTTCAAGATGACGGGCCAGGCTTTCCTCAATTGCCTTCCAGAGCTTCTGCCGTCGGGAATGGCATTGGACTATCTCTTGTTGAGAGGCTTTGTGAATCTTGCCTTTGGAAATTGTCGCGCGGCCTTGGGCCGCAGGGCGGAGCGAGAGCGGAAGTCATTATTGCAAAGTGAATGTTTCGAGATGGGGAGTTGTAGATACAATTTTCATGGTAGGGGCTGAACGGCTATATGAAATCCTTTGTGCACACGCTTCCGGAAAACTAATTCGCGCGGAAGTCTCCGCCACAGTATATGATGCCACAGAGGTCAGCGAAGAACTCCGTCATCTTATTGCGATCGTCAGTATGAGGCGTTGAGCTGGATTGGCTCAGCTGGCTGTTCTTTTTTCCCTTTTCACCCTTGCGCGTTTGGGTGGAAACTGCTTGCTTCCTTGCGTCAACAACCGAAAAATTATGAAAATCGTCGTCGCATACTCTGGTGGTTTGGATACCTCCGTTCTTCTCAAGTGGTTGAAAGAAAAATACTCTGCAGAAATCATCGCCTATTGTGCTGATGTCGGCCAGGCCGAGGAATTGGACGGGCTTGAAGAAAAGGCGCTTACCACAGGTGCTAGCAAATGCTACATTGGCGACCTCAAAGAAGAATTCGCTCGCGATTACATTTTCCCGATGATCCAAGCTGGCGCCATCTATGAAGGCCGCTACATGCTGGGCACATCGATTGCACGTCCTTGCATCGCCAAGGGCATGATCGATTGCGCCATTGCCGAAGGCGCAGATGCGATTGCTCACGGTGCCACTGGCAAGGGCAATGACCAAGTGCGCTTTGAACTATCGATGGCTTCGCTCGCGCCGAACATCAAGTGCATTGCTCCTTGGCGCGATGCCAGCTTCCGCAAAGATTTCCCCGGTCGTGTCGAAATGATCGAGTATGCCGAAGCGAACAACATCCCCATTAAGGCCTCGATGAAGAAGCCTTACTCGATGGACCGCAACTTGCTGCACATTTCCTTTGAAGCAGGCATGTTGGAAGACCCATGGTATGATGCCACGACCGAACAAGATCGTGAAATGTATGTGCTCTCGACCGCTCCCGAAGACGCACCTGATCAAGCCGAGTATGTGGAAATTCTTTTCCACAAAGGTGATGCGATCGGTGTTCGTACTGCCAACCTCAGTAGCATCGTTGCCGAGCTCGGCGACGCCAATCCAACAGGAGAACAAGATGGCTACACACTGTTCACGCCCTACGGCATCATGCGCGTGCTGAATTTCCTCGGTGGCAAACACGGCGTCGGTCGCGTGGACATCGTCGAAAACCGCTTCGTGGGCATGAAATCCCGCGGCGTTTATGAAACACCAGGTGGTGCGATTTTGTTGGCAGCTCACCGCGATCTCGAGGCCCTGACAATGGACCGCGAAGCAATGTTTACCCGCGATTCCTTGATCCCCAAATACGCGCAACTCGTTTACAACGGTTTCTGGTTTGCGCCTGAGCGCGAAGCGATCCAAGCATTGGTAACACACACACAACAAACCGTTAGCGGTGAAGTGCGTGTGAAACTATACAAAGGCAACATCATGAATGCCGGTCGTCGTTCGCCGCATTCGTTGTATTCCGAAGCCGTTGCCACCATGGAAGGCGGACAAGAAGAGGCCTACAACCAAGATGATGCCACAGGATTCATCGCACTCAATGCGCTGCGCTTGAAAGCTTCGGCGCGCCAAGTGAAATGATTTCCTGAAAATTGTTAGGTATTTTACAGCCCACAGACACTCGATCTTGGTCGAAGTCTGTGGGCTTTTTTTGCGCTCGATGGATTTGCGGAAAAGACGAAATTGTAAAGTTTTGGTAAAGATGCGCGACAAGTCGGCAAGCGATTTGTTATGAATGACCAACACAAGAACAGACACCATGAATGCAAAACATCGACGCTGCGGAGGAATCATTTTTTTGTCCACATTGCTATGCCCACTACTTTTGGTGGCACATCCTGACGGGCATGATATCGAAAATGAGTCCGGAGGTGAAACGCAGGGCTTGATGACAGTGCAGACGGCAGAGAGTCAAATGACGCCGAAGGTGCAAATCAAAACCGAAGCGGGATTTCGTGTGATCGAGAGCAATGGCATTCCTGATCACAAGCCAGGAGAGTTTCCGCGTCGTGGCAATCCAAATGCGATCAAGCCGCAGAGCTATGCGTTTCGTATGACTCTGAAGCCGGTGGCGGCAGATGAGCCAGTGCAACGTATGGGGTATTGGTGGGGCGTGGGAGTCAATGGTGTGCCGTTTGAGCCGGGAACAGGTGAGACGTGGAATAACGATATGCGCTCGGGATGGCGCTACGAGGCAGCAACGGGTTTCTTGAATTTGGGGCTCGATGAACACAACGCTCATGTGCAACCCAATGGTGCCTATCATTATCACGCGATGCCGACGGGCTTGGTGGAAAAACGCGGCGGGGATCGAGATACTATGGTTTTAGTAGCATGGTCTGCCGATGGTTTTCCTGTTTATACTTCGCGCGCATACAGTGATCCGAAGGATGCCAAAAGTGCGTTGAAAGAAATGACATCCAGTTATCAATTGAAAAAAGGCGAGCGTCCTGCGGCACCCGAAGGCCCAGGCGGTGTTTACGACGGTCGCTTTACACAAGATTTTACGTTCGTTGAAGGAGCGGGTGATCTCGATGAATGCAATGGCCGTTTCGGGGTGACGCCTGAGTTTCCTGAGGGTACTTACTACTACTGCATCAGTGCGAAATTTCCTTTTGTCGCTCGCTTGTGGCGCGGTGAGCCTGATGAAAGTTTTCGCAAAAATGACGCGCCTCCCGGAGGTGGTCGGTCCCGTCAAGCGCCTCCTGGCGGACAGCCGCGTGGCATCATGGAAGGGACTCCACTACCCGGTCAAGAGGGTATGCCGCTTTCTGGTCCACGCATGCCGATGGTGCAAGCCATCGATCTCAATGGTGATGGAACGATTGATTCCAAGGAAATCGACGGCGCGGTCATAGCTTTGAAAAAATTGGATCGCAATGGTGATGGCAATCTCACGCCAGATGAATATCGGGGTGGTGCTCCGGGAGGACGAGCCGCTGGTTCAGGTGCTCCAGGCAATCGTCCCTTGCCTACCCAATGATGCCTTGCGGCGTTTTCATTCATTAGGCAATCATGAGCTTGCGGAACTGAGCGTGATCATCAATAGTCGCCGCGTGAGCTATGAGCGCGAGAAGGATGCACGAGATTCTGTGAGGGAAATGATTTCCCTGACCGGGCTGGGGGCGTTATCAGCGTGGGGTGATACGGTTGTCGCTCATCGCGATGGTATTCTTCACGCGGCCTATGTTGCGGGTGCGGCTTTGCCATTTCGTCCTCTTGGCGAATTGTTAGACTGTGATTATCCTGAATTGCCTGCGGCATGGATTCCGAATCGAGCCATGTTGACGCATCGGAAATGGTCACCTGCGGCGATGGCTGCTCTGTATGTAGCACGACAAGCCGTGCTCGAGGCGGGGTGGTCGCAATCTGAGTTACGCGAGACGGTTCTGATGCTCGGGACATCGCGCGGTGGTGCGGCAGGTTGGATCGAGCCATGGCCTGGACGTCGCGGCTTTCCTTTGATGGCTGCGAGCAATGCGATGCATGGCGAGGCTGCGGCAGCGGTATCGATCGAACTCGGCATCGGTGGTGCCTATCAGGTGATTTCCACAGGATGCTCGGCGGGTCTGGATGCTCTAGGTATGGCGCGAATGCATTTGCAATGTGGCATGGCGCCGCGGGCCTTGGTGGTTGCGGTCGATTTGCCGTTGGTGAAATTCTTGTTAGATAGCTACCATGCGACGGGAATTCTTTCGAAGACGGGAAAAAATGATCCCTATCATCCGCTCACGAGTGGGATTTTCCCTGCTGAAGCGGCAGCGGCGGTTGCGTTAGAAATTGGTAGCGATGACGATGCGGTGAAATTTTCTGGATATCTCGCCAATTCAGATGCCTGCGATCCTCTATCGCTCGCACCTAAAAGCGGACAGCTGCAAGCACTCTTACGCGATGGTATTCGGCGTTTTGGCATGCCCCAAGGCTTGTGCCCGCATGCGACGGGGACACCTTCTCATGCTGCCGCGGAGCCACAGTGCTTCGCGGAAGTTTTTTCAGAGAATCCGCCAAGCTTGCATTTGCTCAAGCCGTTTTTGGGACATGGCATTGGTGCTGGTTCCTTGTTAGAAACGGTGCTGTGGATTGATGCGTTGCGACGCAGAGAGACCTTGCCGAATTTGCCAGGCTTGCATGCGCCAGTTGGGTTTGAACTACCCCATGAAATCCGTGCGGTGACTGGTCCAATCTTCAAAATTGCGGCATCGCTCGGTGGACACAATGCTTTGGTGGCATTGGAGACGGGCAACTGATGATTTGCGCGTGGTCCCGCGCATATTACTTTGGATCTACAAAAAAAAACCAGCTGATGCGAATCCTAGCTGGTTTTTTTTGTTAGGTCAAAATTATCGGTTCATGAGCTCTTCGATTTCATCGGCTTCGATGGGGATTTTGCCCATGAGGTCGAAGTTGCTATCTTTGCCGATGACCACGTCATTTTCCAAACGGACGCCCAGACCTTCCTCGCGTATGTAAATGCCGGGTTCGATGGTGAAGACCATGCCCTCGCCAAATGGTTGATGAGGTGGGCTGACGTCGTGAACGTCGAGACCGAGGTGATGGGAGGTGCCGTGCATGAAGTATTTCTTCACGAGCGCTTTGTCAGGACCTTGATTTTTTGCTTCCTTCGCGTCGATCAGTTTGAGGCGGATGAGTTCTTCCTCCATTAGCTCGATGACTTGCTTTTGGTATTGCATCGGCGTGTTGCCTGGGCGAAGAATTTCGTTAGCTCCACGGAAAACGCGGAGAACGGAGTTGTAAACATCGCCCTGGCGCTTGGTGAAACGACCATTGACGGGAATGGTGCGGGTGAGGTCGGAGGCCCAACCGGCATATTCGGCGGCGACATCAAGTAGTAGCATTTCGCCATCTTGGCAAACCGCTTCGTTGGTGATGTAGTGAAGAACGCATGCGTTTTTGCCAGAACCGATGATCGGCTGGTAGGCGAAGCCTCGTGAGCCGCGACGAACGAATTCGTGCAAGAGTTCGGCCTCGACTTCCCACTCGCCGACGCCCGGTTTGACGAAGCCGAGAAGGCGGCGAAATCCTGCCTCGGTGATGTCGCAGGCATGTTGCATGATTTTGATTTCCTCAGGCTCTTTGATCATGCGCAGTTCATGCATCAAGGGAGCGAGGCGCTCATAGCGGTGCAACGGGTAGCGTTGCTGGCATTTTTTGATGAAGCGATCATTGGCCGTCTCGACGACGACCATGGCGCGAAGATGTTCGTTGGTGGTGAGGAAAACGTGGCGTGCTTGGGGGATGAGCGAGTGCAGCATGGGCTCGAAGTTTTGATACCACTCGATGCGCTGGATTCCGGTCGTTGCACGGGCTTGCTCTTTGTTGAGTTTTTCACCTTCCCAAATAGCGATGTGCTCGCTGGTTTCCTTAACGAAAAGGATTTCGCATTGATTGGTGTCTTTGGCATCGGGGAAAAGTACAAGTGCTGTGTCTTCTTGATCAACGCCGCAAAGGTAGAAGAGGTCGGAGTTCTGCTTAAATGCCATCGTTCCATCGGCATTTGTTGGAAACACATCGTTTGAGAGAACGATGACAATGCTATCGGGTGGTAAGATGTCGCGCAGTTTTTGACGGTTGCGAACGAAGAGTTGAGGATCGATGGGCTGGTAGCGCATGCGCCGACTCTAAGCAAAGCTGTGTGCAAACTCCAATCAGATTGTTGTGATTGGATGAAATATTTCAGCCTCGCCAGCCGAGTTTTTGGCGCAGAGCTTCATAAAACGAGCGATTTTTCAGGCGCAAGAGATGGAATGAGCGCGGGGATTTGCGGACGCTGATGCGGCTACCGATGGCGATTTCGACGATGTCACGGCCATCGACAGTGAAAAACATCGGCTCCTCGGCGCTACCTTCTGGTGTGATTTCGACGTGCGAGGCATCATCGACGACGAGTGAGCGGTAGCTGAGAGAGTGGGGGCATATGGGTGTGATCACAAAAACGCGGGCATCCGGGCTGATCAAGGGACCGCCTGCGGAGAGCGAATAGGCGGTGGAACCAGTCGGGGTGGCGACGATCAAGCCATCGGCGCGGTAGTGGTTGAGCAATTCGCCATTGATGTCGGCACGGAGGCTGACGAGTTTGCCTGTTTGACCGCGGGCGAGAACGACTTCGTTGAGTGCGAGGAATTCTTGCTCGTGGCCATCGGCGTGAATGATGCTTGAGTGCAATAATGTGCGCTCGCTGGTGCTGTAGTCGCCACAGAGGATGGCATCGGCAAAAAATTCGAGTTCATTTTCGGTGCAACTGGTGAGGAAACCCAGTGTGCCGATGTTAATACCGGCTACGGGTTTCTCAGTATTGCCAAGTTTTTCCATGGAGGAGAGCATGGTGCCATCGCCACCGAGCACGGCGATGATGTCAGCTTGACGTGCGAGTTCGTGCGGATGGTAAAATGTAGTGGATTCGATGAGTCGAGCTGCTTGTTCGTGGAGTAGGACTTCGATTTTTCGCGATACTAATACGTCGACGAGGGCGCGAACCGTGGCGCGTGCATCCGGCTTGCGTTCGTTGACCATGATACCTACTTTCATGCGGGATGTATCGTGCATTTTTCGCTTCGTGGCAACCATGAAAAAAAGCTGACAAGCGTGGGCTTGTCAGCTTTGTGAAGTTTGTTAGGAAATGCGGTCTTATTTCTTTTTCTCGTCGAGCTTGGCCATGACGGCAGCTTCGAGCTCTGCGTAAAGGGCGGCGTCGCCTTTGAGCATTTCTTTGGCGGCATCACGACCTTGAGCGAGCTGGGTGCCGTTGTAGCTAAACCAGCTGCCGCGTTTTTGCACGATTTCCATTTCTAGAGCCAGGTCGAGTAAGGAGCCGGTGGAGGAAATGCCTTCATTGAACATGATGTCGAATTCCGCTTCGGCAAAGGGTGGTGCCACTTTGTTTTTGACGCACTTGATTTTGGTGCGGTTGCCGGTGACGGTGCCGTCCGAGGCTTTAATTTGGCTGATGCGGCGGATGTCAACGCGGACGGAAGAGAAGAACTTCAGGGCGCGACCGCCGGGAGTGGTCTCGGGGTTGCCGAACATGACGCCGATTTTTTCGCGGATTTGGTTGGTGAAAACACAAACGGTGCGGGCCTTGGAGATGAAGCTAGTGAGTTTCCGCATGGCAGCACTCATGAGGCGAGCTTGGGCACCCACGGTGGAGTCGCCGATTTCGCCGTCGAGTTCTTGTTTGGTGACAAGAGCGGCAACGGAGTCGAGCACGACAACGTCGATGGCATTGGAGCGCACCAGAGCTTCGCAGATTTGAAGCGCTTCTTCGCCGGATGATGGCTGGGAGACGAGCAAGTCATCCAGATTGACGCCGAGGCGACGAGCGTATTGAGGATCGAGCGCATGTTCTACGTCGATGAATGCGGCCAGACCACCGCGCTTTTGTGCTTGGGCGATGAGGGTGAGAGTCAGTGTGGTTTTACCGGAGGATTCTGGTCCGAAAATTTCGACGATCCGGCCGCGAGGGAAGCCGCCGACGCCGAGGGCGCGGTCGATGAGAAGATTTCCTGTGGGGATGACTTCGACGTCCATGCGGGTATCGTCACCCATGCGCATGATGGCTGCTTCGCCAAATTCCTTTTGAATGTGAGAGATTGCTGCATCGAGATTGCGCTTACGTGCATCGGCCATTTTATCGGCCCCGGTGTCTGAGGTAGTTGTTTTCGCTGCCATGTAGATAGTTGGTTGACGCGCCTATTTTGTCAGCAAATGTAATTTCGTCAATAAAAAAGATGTTCGATTGAACAAAAATATGAATTTTTTCCGCGATTGCGTAGAAAGCTGAATATTTTTCATCATTTAGCATTGCTTTATTAAGATTCAATTATATACTGATTACGTCATGAAGACTACAACATTATTACTAACACTTGTTGCAGGTGCCGCTTTTGCAGGCGAGCCTGTATCCGCTCCCTCCACATGCGCAACAGCCCCAACTCTTGGCGAATGGTTCGTCGGTGGAACATATACCAACTTTGAAGGCGACACTGATATGTATGCCTTGCAAATCGGTCGCGATCTCGGCAGCCAGTTCCTCGGTTTCGACACCGCAGTGTATCTGGAAACCGGCATCTATGACAATCACTCGGCGCTAGAGGTGGAATACAGTCCTTTCACTGCAAACTTGAAACTCGAGCGCCCACTTGTTGGCCCGTTGAACCTTTACATCACTGGTGGTCTCGGATTTGCCACTTGGGAAAGCGGTGCTGACGACGGAACATCTTTCTACGCACAAACAAGCGTAGGCGTTCTCTACAACGTATGCGAGCGTTTTGAAGTATTCGCAGGGGGCCGTTTGGCATACCTTGAAGAAGCTTCCGACGAGGAAATCGGTTGGGAAGTTGGTGGTCGTATCAATTTCTAATTTGTTTCGTTTGTAAGGACGATATTCTCAATTTACGAAAAAGGCTGTGGAAGAAATTCCACAGCCTTTTTTCATGCCGCCATGATGAGGGGTAGAGAAGTGGTGAAAGCTTATCTTGCGATCTCACGTAATGATGGGGCAAATGAGATGGTTGAATTTCGATTTTTTTTGACTTAGCGGATTAAGTCACGTCCTTCTCTTGCAACGAATCAAAACCCTGTTATTTTTTGTCCGACAACATGAAAGCACTCTATTCCAGTCTATTTCTCGCCACCTTGACATTGGCCTATGGGCAGCAAGGTAATCGTAAGGAGCATCACAGTATGGATCCTGTCGTGCCTGCGGATTTGATTCCGGCGGCTCCTGTCTTGAGCCCAGCAGATGCTGTGAAGAAGTTTGAGATTGCTCCTGGATTCACGATCGAGGCATTTGCGACGGAGCCTTTGGTCGAGAAGCCAATTGCGCTTGATTATGATCCAGCAGGTCGTGCTTGGGTGGTTGAAATGATCGGCTACATGATGGATCTGGATGGCAAGGATGAAAAAGTGCCACAAGGGCGGATCGTAGTGTTGGAAGACACCAATCAAGATGGCAAGGCTGATAAGCGCACGGTATTTCTGGAGAAAATTCTTCTTCCTCGTGCGGTGGCGGTTTATCCTGATGGCATTCTTTTTCTCGACGATCATGATTTGAAATGGATCAAGCGTGATGGTTTCAAGCCTGTTGGTGAAGCGGTAGTAGCTGCGAAAAATTTCATTGAAGCGGGCAACGTGGAGCACAAGGTGAATGGCTTGTTGCGTAACTTGGACAATTGGCATTACAATGCGAAATCTGGCAAACGCGTGCGTCGTCAGGGTGAGCAGTGGATCGTCGAGTCCACCCCGTTTCGCGGTCAATGGGGCATTGCCCGTGACAACTACGGACGCCTCTATCACAACAACAACTCGACGTTCTTGTTCGGTGACTTTCTTGCGCCGAATCTTCTCGCAGGAAATCCTGGTGTGAATTTGAAAACCAATGACGTTGCGCAACTCGGGCCTAACAATACCTATCCAGCTCGTGTGACACCGGGAGTCAATCGTGCATATATTCAGAAGTCCAACGGTTACGGCTCAGATACCCTCGATCCCAAAACCTTCAAATTGCTTCTGACGACTGCTTCGGCAGGTCCGGTGGTCTATCGCGGCAGTAATTTCCCGAAAGAATGGCAAGGCCGCGCGTTTACGCCAGAGTCCGTGGTGAATTTGGTCAAAGCCATTCAGATCGACGAGTCCGCGGCCAAGTTGACGGGCTCTCATCCTTTGGGCAAAAAGGAATTCCTCGCCTCCAATGACGAGCGTTTCCGCCCAGTCAACATGTTCAATGCGCCCGATGGCAGCTTGCATTTGCTCGATATGTATCACGGCATCATTCAAGATCGATTCTTTATGACCTCGTACCTGCGCGAGCAGTATGCGAGCCGCAAGCTCGATGGTCCTGGTGAAGGTCACGGTCGGATCTGGAGAATTCGTGCGACTTCAGGGAAGTTGGAGAAAAACACCAACTTTGAGGCGATGAAGACAGCCGATGTGGTAAAAGCACTGGCTCATGCTAACGGCTGGCATCGCGACATGGCGCAGCGTGTGTTGGTCGATCGCAATGACTCCGAGGCGCTGCCGCTGCTCATCAAGCTCGCGGGCATGCAGGAATACCCGTTGGCACAGATTGGTGCGTTGTGGACCTTGGAAGGTATGGGCAAACTTACAGCACCAGCGATTGCAGCAGCGCTCAAGTCCAAGGACCCCAAGGTTGCTGTCTCAGCACTCTGGGTCTCGACCAAATTGCCTGCAAGTGAAGTCGCGGCGTTGGCTCCCGCTCTGCTCTCCTTCGAGCCTCAGACCGAGGAGCAAGCGGTATATCTTGCTCGTGCTCTGGGCCCCGTGGGCAATGCTGCGGTATTTGACCGTTTGCTCGTAATTCTGGGCAAGTATGCCAAAAATCCTTATATCAAGGCTGCGGCGTTTGCAGGGTTGGATCATCACGAGATTGCTTTCAAACAACACGCAGGTGACAAATTGAAAGATAAAACTCTTCTCACATGGCTTGACCAAGGTGCGGCGGCTGCTGGAAAAGCCTTGGTTTCAGGTGCTGGACTCAGTGGTGAACATCTCGCGTCTTTTAACAAGGGAAAAGCGCTCTACTCAGGTGCGGCCGCATGTTTTGGCTGTCACGGTGCTGGTGGTGAGGGTGTGCTAAATCTTGGACCTCCTCTTGATGAGTCCGAATGGGTAGTTGGCAATCCTGAGCGCTTGATTAAGCTATTGCTTCACGGCATGACGGGCCCAGTCACCGTAGCGGGCATCGAGTATAAGCCCAGCGCGGATATGCCAGGCTTGATGCAAAATCCCACCCTGAAGGATTCTGACATTGCAGATATCGCTACCTACATTCGCCATGAATGGTCGAACAAAGCGGGGCAGATCAAAGCGGATGTGGTCACGCGTCTGCGCAAGGAAACAGCAGATCGCACCGGTAGTCCATACACGGCCAAAGAGTTGGGTCAGTGAGCAAGGTTTAGGGCAGGGGGAAATTCTCTGCTGCCCCATTCTCACGCGCATTCGAGGGTGAGTGATTTGTCATGCATGATTTTGCACATTGAAGCGGGTGGATTTCTGCTATAATGTGCGAGGAAATCCATGACGCGCTATTTCTCCCTCGTTTTCGCTATGTTTTTGCATGTGATGATTTCACAGGCGCAGACGATTTCTGTGCCTGATGGTGATTATCAAATTCATGCTTCCCTTGCGAGTACAACGGTGACGATGACTGGCCGCAGTGAATTGCGGTTGACGGCCGCGACGAATGTTCTCAGTGCTTGCACGGTCAATCTGAACTCGCCCGAGGCCTATGTGCGTTTTACTGCTGTGGTGCCATCAGTGGTGCAATCGACGTATCTTTCGCAACTGCGGGTGAATGGTGCGGCGGCTGTGCTTAATACGAATTGTCGGATCGTGCAGTATGGTGAGGGATCGGTGGTTATTTCGCAACCGTCGAATTTCTCTCCGCTACAGGTGTTTACGGGGAAATACTACACGGGTGCATCGGCTAACTTGAATCAATACACGGCTTATGGTGATTCGCAACTTGGCGTGCATGCTAACAACATTAGTTCTTTCAAGCTCAAGCGCGGCTACATGGTGACCTTTGCGGCGAATGCGAATGGCACGGGGCATAGTCGCAACTACATCGCACAAGACGGGGATTTGGAAATCAGTGCGATCACGAGTGTGCTCGATGGCACAGTGAGTTTTGTGCGAGTGTTTCCTTGGCGTTGGGTCAGCAAAAAGGGCTTGGCAGGAAATGTGGGGAATAATCTGAACTCGCGGTGGTGGTATAACTGGAACTTGGATCAAAATTCTTCGTTAGATCGCGAATACGTAGCGATTCGGCAAAATCAGTATTGGCCGAGCCTTGCGCAAAATTGGCAAACGCGCGGAGTCAATCATTTGTTAGGTTACAACGAGCCCGATCATGTCGATCAAGCGAATATGTCAGTTGCAACTTCTGTCGCCGCGTGGCCGGATTTGTTAGCCACAGGATTGCGTGTCGGCTCGCCTTGTCCGACCGATGGCGGGCGCAATTGGTTGTATAGTTTCATGGATCAAGCGAATGCGAACAATCATCGCGTGGATTTTGTCGCAGTGCATTACTATTGGGGATTCTCGAATGCAGGAGATCCAGCTGGCGCAGCGAATCAGATGTACAATTTCCTCAAGGAAATCTATGATCGCACGGGCAAGCCGATTTGGGTCACAGAATTCAACAATGGTGCCAACTGGACTACGGGGGTGCCGGATCCATCGTTTGCGCAGCAAGCTGCAACGGTGCAAGCGATGGTCGATATGTTAGAAGGAACTCCGTGGATCGAACGATATTCGATTTACAACTGGGTCGAAGATGTGCGGCGTGTCACATGGAATGACGGATGGCCAACAGCTGCGGGAGAGAATTATCGTGATAAGTTTTCCAACCTTTCTTACACGCAAGTAATGCCAAGCGTGGCCGTCACGCCCTCAGCGTTCTATCGTTTCGAAAATAACGCGCGCGATAGCGGCGCTTATGGTCACACTGGGATGATGCGCGGTGCCGCAAAATGTGCCGATGGTCGCACAGCACGTTCGCTGTCGCTTAGTGGTAGTTCCTCGACGCGTGACCATGTGCTCTTGCCTCCACGCATCGCGGATAGCACCGACTTCACTTTTAGTGCCTGGGTGAAATGGGACGGTGGCGCGAATTGGCAGCGGATTTTTGATCTGGGTAAAGATACTTCCAATTATCTCTTTCTCTCGCCATCTTCGGGCACTGGAAAATTGCGCTTCACAATTCGTGTCAACGATGTGGATCAAGCGCTCGAACATTCGACAGCTTTGCCGATTGGCGTATGGACTCACGTTGCTGTCACGATCAGTGGCAATACTGGGAAGCTATTTATCAATGGCAACCTTTCGGTGACGAATACTTCGATGTCGCACAACCCTTCAGCGGTGGGCACGGAAGAAAATTATTTGGGCCGCAGTCGCTTCAGCGCTGATGCTTATTTCGACGGCATGATCGATGATGTGGTGTTTTTATCCAATGCCCTATCCGATGCAAAAATCACCAGTTTGATGAGCAATGATGCGCCGGCATTCACCACAGTGCCGAATTTCAATGCGACGCAAGGTGTCGCCTTTAGCGGGAACATTGCCACCTATGCCAGTGATCCCGATGCAGATGATAATTTGACTTTTAGTAAAGTAGAAGGCCCAGCGTGGCTTGCTGTTGCCGCGAATGGAGCACTCAGCGGCACGCCTACTTCTGGCGATTCCGGCACGCAGGAAGTCGTGCTGATGTCCACCGATTCTCATGGCGTTGCCTCGTTGGTTTCATTCAACATCGCGTTGCCCTCGGTGTTAGGGAACGGCACGTGGACTACTGATGCCGATGGACCATGGAGCGATGGGTCCAATTGGACAGGAAATTTCCCCGCCAATGGCAGTGGCAACAGTGCCAATTTCGGCACTCTGAACATCACGACCGATCGAGTTGTCAGTCTCAATCAAGTTCGCTCGATTGGCAGCATGACATTTGGCGATACCACGGGCGCGCAAGGCTGGACCGTCACGGCCAGTGGCATTGGGTCATTAGCACTTGCATCTTCTGGCACTCCATCGATTACGGTGAACAATAATTTTGCAAACATGGACGTCCCGCTCACGTCCACCAGCGGGCTCAATAAAGTGGGCAACGGGACCTTGATCCTTTCCGGAAATAACAACATCACGGGAACGTTCAATATCGATACGAATAGCGGCACTATTGCGAACGGCATCACGCGCGCCGTTCACCCCGATGCGCTGACCGGCATCGGCACCATTGCCATTCGCAATAACAATTCGGGCTCATCGACCTTAGAACTTGATGGCTCGCAAGGTGATGTTGTGAGTAATGCCGCCATTACCCTATCAGCTCGCACGGGAACTGTGCCGGCTATACGCAATCTCAGTGGACAAAACGTCATCAGCGGGCAAATTACCATCAACGTCGGCGGGGGAAACTACATTTTCCAGTCTGATGCGGGTGCATTATCGTTAGGCGCATTAACCGCAAATGCAGGAGCCACGCGAACCTTAACATTCCAAGGCGATGGAAATTTTTCGTTAGGAAATCTCACCCTTGGTACTGCGACGGCCTACAGTCTCGTCAAAAGCGGCTTAGGCTCGTTGACCTTGGTCAATCATACTGGGCTCTCGGGTGCCATTGCGCTGAATGGAGGAACTTTAGTCACGAACGGCGCAGGGAATCTCGGTGCTGGCAATATCTCCACTGGTGCAGGCACGGTCTGGACCAACAATGCTGCGATTACCCTAGCAGGTTCTCTCACTGGACCGGTGAATATCACCAACACTGGTGCATTTACCATCAATGGCAATTGCAGTGCACACACGGGATCATACACTCACGATAGTCTCACGGCCTCTACAGGTCTGAATGTAGCCACCGCGACCAGTTCCAATGCGACCTATCACATCGCTTCGACGCAGGGCAGTGCCCAAGGGATCGTTGTGGCAGGAAATGGCGATTACACCCTAGAAATGGGCGCTCTTAGCGGCGTAGCGGGTTCTCTTCTGCGTGGAGGATTGAGTGCTACGGGGAACACGACTTTGCGCATTGGGCATCGCAACATCGACAGTGTTTTTCTAGGCTCGATCAACAATGGTACAAATAAAGTTCTTTCATTCACCAAAACGGGAACGGCAAAACTAACACTGGGCGGCACGAACAATTACACGGGACCTACGCAAATCAACGCGGGCATTTTGGCCATCAATGGTAGCACCGGCAGTAGTGCGATCACTGTCGCAAATGGTGGCACCTTGGCTGGTAGTGGCACGCTCGGCGGCAGCGCAACTGTGCAAAGCGGAGGAATTGTTTCACCTGGAGATGGCATCGGAACTCTGACAGCGCAACAACAAGTGACCATGCAATCTGGCTCGACCTTGCGCATCGAGATTGATCCGGCGACGGACAGTGCTGACAAATTGGTCGTCAACAATACCTTGCAACGCGGTGGTACCTTGCTTGTCAGCAAGCTTCCAGGTGATGTTGCCTTTGGAAAAACTTACACCCTTTTTCAGTCGACGACTCTAACAGGTTCGTTTAGTGCTGTCACACTTCCGTCATTGCCCGCTGGCATGTATTGGAATTCGAGCCAAATCCAGAGCGGTATTCTGAGTGTCCTCGGACATCCGGAATCATGGCGCATGCAACATTTCAATGCCACCGCGGCTAGCGGAAATGCCGCCGATCTCGCTGATCCCGATGGTGATGGCTTGGTGAATTTGTTAGAGTACGCTACATTGTCGAATCCGATGGATAGCAATGCCCAAGCAACTTTTCTAACAAAACAAGGTGCAACCATGACATTCACCTACACCAAAAATTCCAACGCTACTGAGGTGACCTACATTGTCGAATGGAGTGATAGCCTCAGCGGTGGCTGGAGCAGTGTAGGTGTTCTCGAACAAGCCAATGGCAACCAAGTTACCGCCACGATTCCTTCTGCTGCACCATGTCGTTTTGTTCGCTTGCGGGTGGTGCGGTAGGATAAAAAAACACCATGCCCCAGAAAGAGCATGGTGTTTGGTTAAATGATGTTCTTCGAGGAATTACTCCTCTGGAGCAGCTTCCTCGGTGCTGAGGGCGGGCGCAGGAGCCACTTTGGATTGGAAGAGCAGCTCATCGCTGTTATCGCGGCGGATGACTTCGACGATGTCGCCGGCTTTGATGTCGCCGCGTAGAAGAGCTTCGGCAAGTGGATCTTCGAGGTAGCGCTCGACGGCGCGGCGCATCGGGCGTGCGCCGTAGCTTGGATCATAGCCTTTGGTGATGAGCAGATCGCGTGAAGTATCGCTGAGCACGAGGGCGATGGATTTCTCTTTGAGGCGTTTGGCCAATTTCGAGATCTCGAGATCGACGATGCGAGAAAGGTCGGGTTTTTCCAGCATGTGGAAAACGACCAACTCATCGAGGCGATTGAGGAACTCGGGCTTGAAGGTGCGTTTGGCTTCCTCGGTGATTTTTTCCTTCATCGTATCGAAGTCTCCTTCATCGGCTGTCATGGCATTGAAACCAAGTGTGCTCTGACGTTTGATGGTCGAGGCTCCGACGTTGGAGGTGAGGATGATGATGGTATTGCGGAAGTCGATCTTGCGGCCCATGGAGTCGGTGACCATGCCTTCTTCGAGGATTTGAAG
>CANHKJ010000026.1 GCA_947460915.1 Verrucomicrobiia bacterium | reverse complement strand
GATGGCGATGAGGTGATTCGCGAGTATCCCATTTCCTCTGGAGAAAAAGGTGTGGGATTCAAGAATGGCAGCTATCGCACACCCACGGGGCAATTTCGCATCTGCGAAAAAATCGGCTACGAGCAAGCTCTCGGCACGATTTTTCAAAAGCGCGAACCCGTCGGACTGTGGGCACCAGGTGATTCGATAGAGTGCGATTTGGTCACGTCACGCATCCTCCGTCTCAATGGTATGGATGCGCAAAACAAGAATACCTTAGAGCGTTGCATCTATATTCACGGTACCAACCATGAAGAACTCATCGGCATCCCCGCGAGCCATGGCTGCATTCGTTTGTCTAACATCGATGTGATCGAACTCTTTGACCTCACGCCACTCGACACCGAAGTATTCATCGAGGCACCCACCCGCAAGCGTGGCAAGATCGCGTTTTTTGATTGTGATTCTACCCTATCAAGCATCGAGGGAATCGATGAACTCGCCCGCGAACGTGGCGCGGAAATTTTCCAACAAATCGTCGATCTCACCAATGCCGGCATGAATGGCACCGTGCCCTTGCACGAAGTTTTCCCGCGCCGCATGGACATCCTGCGGCCCGACAAAGCCACCTGCGATGCAGTGGCCCAACGCTACATCGACACCATCGTTCCCGGAGTGCGCGAAACGCTGCAAGCCCTGCGCGATGAGGACTGGACGATTGTCATCATTAGTGGCGGCTTTGCTCCCTTGATCGAGCCTTTAGCAAAACTGTTAGGTATTTCCTTCATCGAAGCCGTGCCGCTGCATCACGATGAACTCGGCAACTACACCGGCTACGGTGCGGATTTTCCGACCACGCGCAATGGCGGCAAACCCGAAATCATCCGCGAGTGGAAACAAGCCATGCTGCCCAAAACCACCATCATGGTGGGCGATGGCATTTCCGATCTCGAAGCCGCGAGCGAAGTCGATCTCTTCATCGGCTTCGGAGGCGTGGTGGCACGCGATGCCGTAAAACAACGAGCCGAGCAATTCGTCGAATCGTTTTCAGAAATCGCGCCCCTCGCGAAAAAAGCGGCGAAGAAGAAGTAGCTTCACCTTTGAAATAGCTGGCGCATCAAATCCTAGCCCGCAAGCGCTGAACGACTCCGCGTGCCATTTCTGCTTGTGCTCGGAAATCCACAGTGATCCGCGGATCGTCCATCACCCGCAGCCAAAAAGCATCGGCCCACTCTGACGCTTGACGCCATTCATCGCGGTAGCCTGGCAGAGGTGGCGCGGGCGTGAAAGGTCGATTGAGGATTTCACCCTGACTGCCAGGAGCCCACAACATGGGCAACATATCGTATGATGGCGTCACGCACAAAGGCATGGCGTCATCGAGAAAAACCGCGAGATTCCCCGCGTGCATATCGCTGTTGCCGATAAGTTCACCGAAGGCATGAAGCGCACGAATCGTCGAACGCGATTCATCGTTGATCAACCCTCTACGCCACAGCATTTCTGCGCCGTCATTCCAATCGCGCGGCAATCCATCAAGTGCCGTAGTCAGCGATTCTAACGAAACTACACCACTGCGTCCACTAGCTCCATGACGGTCAAAACGTGGCACTTCCAAAAATCGGCGACCGCCCGCATCAAGCAACCGAGCGCCACCTGTTGCCAGTCCAGTTTGCGCGAGAACCTCGTGCGCATGAAATTCACAGGCTAACAAATCGGCCCAACGCCGCCCCGTATCCTGCTCGATCGGCGCACTGAATTTTACCAACACCGCATGCAAACCACCATCGCAGTGCTGCACATGCGCGAGAAATTTCGGCTGCTCCCCGCCTGCCGATGATCCTGGCGCATTCATCGCAATCTCCATGGCCGATTGAGGATAACGCAAATACCGATCCTCCTCACGGATCACACGCTCAGGTGATAATTCCGCTGCGCCCGCCAAGGCATGGCGCAATGTTGACTCGCCCACCACCAAATTTCCCGGCAAATCATCGCCTGCCATGTCCAAATAGACTAACACATCCTCGTCACGCCAGTGCCGCAAATCCTCGGGCAAGGCCAGCATCCGAGCGATCCGCGCAGCGATGAGCCGGCCCAAAAATCCTTGCGGTCGTGCCTCGGCGAGAAAAAACGGAAAGCCGCTCCACAAGCCATTATTCTCCTGAAAAAAATGCGCCCACGCTGGCTCTTCCGCCGCCCAGTTGATGCGCCATCCACGCTCATGCACTGCTTCCAATTCTGCCCACTGACTGGCTTGACCCGTTTCATCTATCCGATAAATCGGCCAACGATTGCCAACGTTGCGGACAGCCCGACGCAATAAATATCGCGTGCTTCGCGTAGCTCCCATCGTCAACAACTCATCGCCCAATTCAGGCAAAGCGCGGACGATGGTGGTGCGATTCACTCGTAGCAGTGATGCAAGCTCGGTAGCCGACACAGGATCGCGTGCGCGCAGCAATTGCGCACGAATGTCGCGATACAAGGTAGTCGTTCTAGCCATAATCCGCACGAATTATGCATCATAAATTGACGCTGTCAATTATCAAAAAAACAACGAATTCAATAGTTATTTTGATTTATTGAAAAACAATCAATCAAATAATGTATCGTAATTTCATCGAAAAAATCACTTCGCCAATGGGGCGGTTTGTTCGGGGGTAACGAGCCCTGGAGGGAGCTCCATGATCTGGATGTTGCGGAAGTGAATCTCTGCACCCTCGGCTTCAAGGTTGAGATATCCTTTGCGCTGCGTCGCCTGACTCACTCCATTGACGACCTTTCCATTCACCGAAAGTTTGATCACGCCGTCGATGCACGTGACGAGGTAGGTGTTCCATTGATTGCGCGGCAAGCAGCGATTCTCTAACGACATGCTGCGCTCTCCACGAGCATTATCAGGCTTGGTGGTCATGCCCAGAGTACCCCAGACCTCGCCGTGCACATAGGCAATCGGTGCCGGATTGCCATCTTTGTCACGATGTTGATTCGGCCAATCCAACTCTAACATCTGCACTTCTACGCCCTTCGGCAATGGACTTCCGGGTGCGGGAAATGGATCGCTCCAAACAAACACACCTGAGTTGCCTCCAGCTTCCTTGTGCATCCACTCGATGTGCAGGATAAAATTTTCATACTGCTTCTCCGAGCGCATCACGCCGATCGGTTTACCCGTGCAGACCAGAATTCCGTCTTTGACGGAGAAAGTATCGGGAGCTGTGTTCACGTTGACCCAACCACTGAGGTCGCGACCATTGAACAAAGAAACCCACTGCGGTAAGGCGGAGGGTTTCGTGGCATCCTGAGCCGAGACAATTGAAGCCAAGGCGAGCAAAGAAATGAAAAATGAGCGGGAAAATGCGGCGATCATGAAATCCCCTACGCGCCCAGCTAGGCAGGAATTTCAATAATCGCCACAAAGCGCCATAAGAAAATCAATACAGCTCCGCAAGATAGCGCAGCAAGTCACTTGTGGTTACCATGCCAACCAGCTTGCCGTCCTCAACGACTGGTAAGCAATGGAATTGCCCTTTGCAGAGAATTTCTGCGGCCGCGTGAACGGTGGTTTGCGGCACGACAGTGATTGGATCGCCCGACATCACTTGCTCCAGGGTAAAGGTATGATCCAAAGTGGCATCGACCGCGCGGTCGTCTGCACCAAAGGCATCGCCAAAGCTGACGCGCAATAGGTCACTCCAGGAAATGATGCCGAGTAGTTCATCACCACTGACAACAGGAAGGTGATGCACACCTGTTTCCACCATCGTTTTGCGGGCTTGCGAGACGGTTTCACCGTGATGAATGGTGACAAGTTCTCTGGACATCAATTTGCGAATAGGTTCGTTCTTTCTCATAACGATAACAAGATAGCATCGCGACTCAGCGCATGCTCTGCTTGGCTTGCTCGATATCGCGCATCTTTTAGCAATCTGATTCATCCGACCAAAAATCATCTTGCCAAGAAACAGAGTGGAAAAGCTGAAAAAACGTGGCATGCTCCGTGCGTGAGCTCATTTCATCCACTGCGCGAGCATTTTCCGATCTTGCACCAGCAAGTCAACGGGAGTGCTTTGATCTATCTCGACAACGCTGCTACCACGCAAAAACCCTTGGCCGTGCTTGATGCATCACGCCAATACTACGAGACGATTAATGCCAACATTCATCGTGGAGCGCACAAGCTCGCCCGTGCGGCGACAGAGCGCCATGAGCACGCGCGTCAGACCGTAGCACGGCACATCGGTTGCCGCGATGCCGCGGAAATCATCTTCACCTCCGGAGCTACAGATTCGATCAATCTCGCGGCATTCACTCTTGGCGCCACCTTGCAAGCTGGTGATGAAATTTTGATCACTACACTGGAGCACCACTCGAACATCGTGCCATGGCAAATGGCCTGCGAGCGCAGTGGAGCAATCTTGCGCGTGATTCCCTGTGATGAAACTGGCGTGCTCGACCAGCAAGCATTTCACGCGCTGCTCAACGAGCGCACCAAGGTGCTCGCCATGGGCTGGATCTCCAATGCCTTCGGCACGGTGCATCCCGTGAAAGAAATGATCGCAGCGGCAAAAAAATTCGATTGCACCGTGTTGATCGATGCCGCCCAAGCAGTACCGCATCTCGACATCGATGTCAGTAATCTCGGCTGCGATCTGCTAGTCTTTTCAGGACACAAAGTGTATGCACCCACCGGTATTGGCGTGCTTTGGGGCCGACGTGATGTGTTAGAAAAACTCCCACCTTATCGTGGTGGTGGCGAGATGATCAAAGAGGTCAGCTTTGAGCACACGACCTACAATGACATACCGTTCAAATACGAAGCAGGCACACCGAACATCGAAGGAGCCATCGCGCTCGCAGCAGCTCTCGACTATGTAGATGAAATCGGTAAAGCTGTCATCCAAGAGCATGAGACATCACTGATCCGCGCTGCTGAACAAGAGCTTCTGACAATCGATGGCATCCGCCTTTTCGGTCCGCCCGATCGCTGTGGCGCATTGTCATTTGCTGTAGAAAATGTACATGCCTATGACCTAGGCACCTTTCTCGATCAAATGGGTGTCGCTGTGCGCACAGGACATCACTGCTGCCAACCGCTAATGGCGCGTTTCGGGATTTCAGGCACGACCCGGGCCTCGTTTGCACTCTACAACACACTGGATGAGGTAAGGGCATTTGGCGAAGCAACACGCCGCGCTGTGAGAATGCTGCGTTAATCATACTAGGAAAAAATTGAACCACTGATTCCACAGGCATTTCGCTGATTATGAAAAAGCAATGAGTTAACGATCCGTTTTGGAATTCGGATTGCATGGCAAAATCCGTCAGACCTAGCCGATCTACACTCTCAAAAAATCTGCGGTTCCGTAGTTAACTCAGTTCTAACACAACCTTTTCAGAAATCAGCCGCCTTCAGTGTGTCAGCGGTTAGCTTGCACGAAGGCTCAACGAGACTTCGGATTTCAAGGTTGAATCCGTAGTTGATTAGCGACGCTCAAGCATGCCACCGAACTGGGCACTACCTTCACCGGGCATCGGACGATTCCATGGCATCTTACTTGCGCTGGATTGAGGAGGCACGGCTTTTCGCTCTTTTTCTTGAGTGACACAAGAAGTGATGGAAATAAAAGGCAAAACTAGAAGAGCGGTAGCGAGAAGCAATTTCATAAGCGTGGATCTATGATACAAAAAAACCTCCCGGACGCAAGTCCGAGAGGTGAAAATTTTTGGTCTTCTGAAAAACTAGAGATTAACGCGCGGCAGGCACGGCGAGAATCACACGGTCACCCGGTTGGATAGAAGTGCCAGGAGCGAGGCTCGATGCTTCGATCTCGGCAATCGTTTGTGATGGCTCGATGGAAGTTGGATTGATACGACCGATCAAAACACCATCGCGCTTAACGAGCAATTTAGTTTGGGGTGTAAAGCCTACATTGCTACCGGCGCCGATCACTACAAAGCCCCAGTCTGCTTCCACAGCTGTGATGACAGCTTCTTTGGCATTGCTGCGGATCTTCTCGTCGCGCTTGGCTTTACGAGCAGCAAGGTCAGCGATGTTCTCCTTGTTTTTGGAGACATCTTTGGTGGCAGAAGCAACCAAGGTTTCAAGCTCTTCAAGCTTCTTGGTTTGATCTTTTTTGTTTTGCTCAATCTCAGCAATTTTCTCACCGATGTTTTCAGCAGTTACACCAGGAAGAATTTTTTCTGCTTCAGTGATCAAATCCTGTTGCTGCTTCATTTCAGCAGCTTGTTCTTCGAGCAAAGCCTCGCTCTCAGCAAGTTGACGTTGCATGGTTTTTTCCGTGGATTTGGCAGCATCGAGCGCTGCTTCTTTTTCGGAGAAGTCTGTTTTGGCTTGAGCCAGACCATCTTGCTCAGTAGCAAGCTCACCTTGAGCAGCTTTGATATTATCACCAAGTTTTTTGTTGTCGGCCTTAGCGGCTTCCCACTGGGAGATTTGCTCCTGATGCTTCACGTTGGCTTGTTGGGCAAAATAAATGCCGCCGCCGCAAAGGGCGATCACGAGGATGTTAAGAATTGCTTTCATGTTTGATAGAGAAATGGTTTTTGTTAGTGAAAGAGCGCTTATTGAAATGGATCAGCTTCAGCAGCTGGGGCCGCATCTTCTTCGGCAGCAGGTGCTGTTTCCTCAGCAGCGGCTTCATCAGCGGCAGGCTCAGCATCTTCAGCTGTTGTAGCGTCGACCTCTACAGGAGCGGGAGCGACAGTGGCAGCGGGCTTGGGATCCGCTTTTTTGGCCAGGGCAGGGCGAATTTCATCACCTACAATCAGCACGGTGTCAGCCTGAACCGAGCCAGGAACGATTTCCGCAGCGGCAGTGCCTGCTTCAACTGTTTTGACAAGGAGTGTCGCCACGACTGAACCATCACGCACAACTTCGAGAGTGGAACCACCGACGACTCCAGCATTGTTACCAACAGGCAACGTTACAAAGCCGTAGGTATCAAAGATCGAGCTGATTTTAGTGGCAAGCTTAGGATTGGAAACGTTCGCATTGCGCCATTCGTTTTCTTCCTCGTAGGACTTAACGATCGCGGCAGTGCGAGTTTTTTCCGCAATCATATTATTGAGTTTGGAAGTGGAGACATCGATGTTGGATTGAAGCTCTACGAGTTCATCGTTCATGCGCTTCATTTTACCTGCAAGCTCTTTCAAGTCACCCATCTCCTTAAGCTGCTCCTTCAGAGCATCCAAAGCAACTTTCTGTTCGCTGACTTGTGTTTCTTTGGCCGCGATATCTTTTTTCAGCGCGTCAATTTTTGCTTGCTGAGCCACAACTTCTTCACCTTTGGCCTTGGCGAGTTCAATTTGCTCTTCTTTCTGAGTTTTGGTTTCGTCACGCTCTTCGAGTGTACTTTTCAGTTTAGGACGAAGCGTGTTGTCGCGAGTGTTCTCTTCCTTCTGACGGTCCGCGATTTTTTCCTTATACGCGCCCCAGTTTGAATATCCGAGAAATGCGGATACGGCGAGCACAAGTGCTGTTAGGATTCCAAGAGTAGTCTGCATAGGGTATTTTACTTAGATGTGATTGCTGAGATGTGAATCGGTGATCTGCGGGCGAGACTAAGTGGAATTCAGGGGGGAGCGCAACAGGAAAATTGTAAAATTGCATCACGACTTTACAAAGCAATCACAAAAGGCCATCAATTCCGCAGATGAAGTCCATTTTGCGCGTATTTTCCTACCTGAAACAGTATCCTTTTCACGCATTTGCCCAGCTCGGATGCGCGATTGGTATGACACTAGCGACCTTTGTTTTCCCAAATGCGACGCGTCATGTCATCGATAACATCATCCCCCACCCCGAACGGCACACAGAATTCGGCTTCTGGATCGCACTAGCCTTCGTGGGTTTCTTGCTGAAAGACGGCCTGAATAGCTTGCGGATCATGGTGAACAATACCTTCGAGCAAAAAGTGATTTTTGACATTCGCTCGGATCTTTATGAAAAAATCCAACGCCTCCCGCTGCGGTGGTTTGATACGAAACGCACAGGCGATGTGATGACACGAGTGGTAGAAGATGTCACCAACATGGAGCGAGTGCTAATTGACGGAATCGAGCAAGGCTTGGTTGCGCTCTTGCAGGTTCTTGGCGTGGGCGTGTTTTTGTTTATCTTGAATCCGACGGTAGCACTATGGGCGACGCTGCCGGTGCCATTTCTCGCGGTGGGTGCGTGGTTTTACTCCACCAAAGGTCGTGACCGCTATAAAAACCAACGCGATGCCTCATCGGATCTGAATGCCTTGCTGCACGACAACATTTCCGGCATCCGCCAAATCAAAGCCTATGCTGCCGAGAGAGAAGAGCTTGCTCGATTCAACCGTTTCTCCGATATTCTGCGCAAAGCCAACTTGCGGATGATGAAGTGGTGGGCACTGTATTCGCCCGGGATGTCATTACTGCGGATGACAGGCTATGTGCTGGTGCTGGCTTTCGGTGGTCGTGCGGTGATGAATGGAACACTTTCGTTAGGTTCGTTTACCGGCTTCCTGCTTTTCCTGTCGCTATTCTATGAACCAATTGATCGACTCAACTCGCTCAATCAAATGATTCTCTCGGGTCGTGCAGCAGCTGATCGGGTCTTTGAGATCATGGACACCGACGATGAAGTCAACGCTAACCACGGAGCAGAGCTGCCTGCGGATCTGCGTGGCCATGTTCGCTTTGAGAATGTGAGTTTCTCTTATCAGAATCAGCCTACGCTCGTAAATGTCACCCTCGAGGCCAAGCCTGGGCAGACCGTAGCTCTCGTCGGACCAACGGGTGCTGGCAAGACCACCATTCTCTCGCTGCTAGCGCGATTTTACGAAACCACCAGTGGACGCATTACGATGGATGACATTGAGCTCTCATCTCTATCGAAAGCATCGCTACGAGATCGCATGGGCTACGTAACGCAGGAAGCTTTCCTGTTTAATGGCACTGTGCGCGAGAATCTGCAATTGGCCAAACGGGATGCCAGCGATGAGGAAATGTGGAATGCGTTAGAAGCTGCACATGCTGCGCCTTTTGTAAAGGAATTGCCGCAACTGCTCGACACCAATGTCGGCGAGCGCGGCGTGAAATTGTCCGGAGGAGAAAAGCAACGCCTCTCGATCGCGCGCTCGCTGCTCAAGAATGCGCCGATTCTTTTGCTCGACGAGGCCACGGCCTCCGTGGACTCGGAGACCGAGCGTTTGATCCAATCCGCGCTGGATCATTTGATGAAAAACCGCACTTCATTTGTGATTGCCCACCGCTTATCAACGATCCAAAACGCTGATGTCATCTATGTGTTGGATGGCGGAAAAGTCATCGAGCAAGGAACTCACAACGAGCTACTTACTCGGAATGGCAAATACGCAGAGCTTTGCAAAAAATCCTTTTTGCCAGAAAAGGAATAATCAAGGTGCCGTGCGAATGCGGAAGAATTGACGCGATGCAGTCGAGGTAGAAAAGGTCAGCGAAGTCGTCGTATTGGTAGCGGATATGACGGCTCCGACGTCATTCCACGCGCTTAAATTTTCCGATTTCTGCAGTTGATAGCTCACGCCGTTGACGCTTTGCCAAGTGATGGTTGCCTGCGTGCCTGCGGTGTTGCGGGAAAAGTTGAGAATTTTCAGAACCGAAGTAGCATTACTAGGATCGGTTTGCGCGGCGAATTCTTGTTCGTTCGTTAGGCCATCGCCATCAGGATCGGCTGATGCTAAGTTGTTCGTTAGTTGGGGGAAGCCACTGACCCACAATTGGTAGGGACTCACTACTTGCAACGATACGGGTTGGGACGTGCTTGTCAGGTGAATGCTATCAACGGCTACCGCAGTGTAGATGGGATTGGGCTGCGACGGATTTTGCACAAAGGTAAAAGGAGCGCTTGAGTCTGTAGCAATTACTACTCCATTGAGTTTCAGATCGACATGATCGATATTTCCTGTGGCATTGACAGAGATATTCACGGGTTGATTTTGCAATACAATCTGTTGATTGGCTGGGCTGGCGATATTGACTTGGGGGGCTACCAGACTGCTTCCGTAAATTTGCAATTCTGCTGATTGCAATATACCCGTGGTTCCCGCATCGAGGTCCGCCACACGCAATGTCCATGTGCCCTGCGATAACTCGCCCCAATGCCTCACTGAGCTAAAGGTCCAATTTGAAAAATGATTCTCACTATCATCTGGGCGCATTTCAGCGAGTTTGCTAGCCATGCCGGAAGGTGAAATCAAGGTCACTGCGATATCACCACGGTAGTTGTGCGTAATATTTACTTTCACCGTCACTTGCTCAACACGTAAATTGTTCGGAACAACGAAACTACGAGTAACGCCCAATGCATTGCCATCAGGTATATTAGCGCCCAACCCAGTTTGAGAGGATACAATCGGAGTTACGCGCGCAGGGCGATTGACCCAACTCGCCGCGAGATTGACTGCTGCCGTGGCATCGATTAAGCCAGCTCCATAGTTGTGATTGAAATGATAGCCCGCACTATTCAGCGCCCATTCAGCTTCACTAGGGTTGATTTTTTTTGCTGAACGAATGAGAACTTCCTGCACATCACGCCAGCCGAGATTGGGATTTTTTTCTAACATCAACGCCACGATACCAGCCGCAGTAGGAGTCGCAGATGAGGTTCCGCCAAAATCAGTTGCGTAATCAGTGGTGCTATAGCCTAGGCTCCCCGTGCGATCGGTCGTGGTAATAGCGAGAGTATCCGATGCTCCATCAGACGGGGACACTACGACAAGATTGCTGCCACGCTCGCTGTATTCGGCACGGCGCATTTTGCTATCCAATGCACCGATGGCGATGGTGTATATCGAATTTGCGTATCCATCGAAATTCGAGTTGTCCACTTGCCCATTTGAGTATCCACCATTGCCGCCAGCCCAGAGAAAAATGGTTCCTCGATTGCTTCGTCCACTCGTCGTTGCGGTTTGCAATGCAGCCTTGGTCAGAGGACCTGGCTCCTCCATTGTGTAACCATCATCTGAAGGACCCCAGCTATTGCTTTTGATGTGAATGATGTCGTTACGATAGGCCATTGCCTCAGCCTCCATGGTATCAGTCGTGGAGCCAGAGATCAAACGCAGTCCGACAAGAGTTGCCTCGGGAGCAGTACCTGTCACGCCGATGCCGTTATTGCCACGCGCCGCCGCATTCCCTGCACATGATGTGCCATGAACATCGTCAAAAAGCGCGGGATTCGCATCATTGTCATTGCTATTCCAATCTTTATCATTTTCAGAATCTATATTAGCAACAAGATCAGGGTGATTTGTCTGCACGCCATCATCGACAATACCAATGCGTATCCCCGCACCACGCACGCCGCCCACTTCACCGAAGAGCCATGCATTTTCCACATTCACATCAGTATCAGCCACAGCACTCGCTTGATTTTGAAACTTCAAATGCCACTGGGATGCCAGCAAAGGATCATTGGGCAGAGAGCGTTTGCTTTGTTTCTTCGCAAGCTGAATTTCCACCAAGGGGTAGTCACTGGTTAGAGCGAGACGTTGCGAGATTTCCAAAGCTTGCACAGGATCGGCTGCAGAAAAAATGGCGAACCCAGGAGCGTAAGATGGTTCCGCTTTCAATACCAGTCCGCTTTGCTTTACGACTTGCTGAGCTGTGGTGCTTGGCGGAAGCTGAATGGTGATCTCGGTCGTGACCAAACAGCGCGCGGCACCATGATCGCCTAAGCCTTCTGGCATGAGAATCGGATACCATTTTCTGCCCTTGGCAAGTTGCTGACTACGCGCAGCAAGAGAACTACGCGAAGCAGGTGGATTAAGGGATATGTCAGATTCTCTCCCGTCGACATCAGCGACAACGATCTGATCCAAAGACATGCGATATCGAATTCCAGCGATATCAAAGATTGGCTGATGTTCATCCGCAATTACTTCCGTAATCGCCAAGCGGCTAGTGGCCTCTTTTACACCCTCGCCAAGATGGAGACCAGGGTCGCCCGAGGAAACACAATTAACAAATACCAGCAGAGCACAAGCTGCCAGCACTAACGAGAATATGATCCAACGCACTGGAGAGAATTTCATAAGTAAAAGTTTCCGCACACATGACATCTCATTTTTGCAATCATTGCAATCTCATTGAACGTCGGCTTTTTATCGTCTTCCGGCGTGCCAAAGAGACCTCCGACACGGAATAGCTGGCCGCAGCAGGGTAGATCAAATGAAATTGCGCGCATTCATTGATCCAGACGTAATCAATAAGTCGATTCCTGTGCTCCGATTATCAATACGAATACAAACATCGCAAAAACATGAAATTCTTAACGGCAGAGGAGCGAAAAATCACTTCTTCGGTGGAGGCGACACATAACTGCGCGGGTCATCGGGCCATGCATGTTTGGGGTATCGTCCAGCGATGTCTTTTTTCATTTGCGTGTATCCACTGGCCCAGAAGCTTTGGAGATCTTTGGTCATCTGCCAGGGGCGTTGGTTCGGTGCGCAAATGTGTACCAAGAGAGATTGCTTACCGCCACAAATGCGCGGTGTTTCCCAGATGCCAAAAAGATGCTGAACACGCACGGCAATGAACGGATCGCCCTCGGCGGGATAGGTGATTTTCGCTCTCCGATCATGTGCGAGTTTTACCCACTCCGGCGCATGTTTTTCTAACAATTGGTGCTGCTGGTAGTTCAGCCAATCATGCAAGACGGGCCAGACTTTCGCTTCTTTGATTTCTTTATACGACACACTACCGTGGCAGATTTGCGCAATCGCAGCCACTCTGTCTTCGTGCGACCATCCAGGCAGTCCAAGCTCGGGCATCACCCGTGCGATCAAATTCAAGCGCGCGGTCCATTGCTCGACACTCTCGTCCCAATTTTTCAGTGTCAACTCGCCCGAAAGCACGCGCTCAGCGAGCATTTCGGCAGCCATGCTGAGATTGACACCTTGATCCTGCTCTTTGCACTCAAGACTGAGATCGCGAAACTTCGTCTCCTTGCGCGCAACAACCCGCTTGCGCATGTCATCGTAGGCCACGCCATCGGACATGACAATTTCATCGGGAAACAACTCGCGCAACCAATCGATGTCAATCGCTGTGGCGCGCCGCAAATGCACTGTGGTCTCTCGTCCTTCCACCTCGGTCATTTCCGTTGCGATGAATGCCTCGGCATTTTTGGCAATCGATTGATCATCCAACTTGCCACGACGATTCCCGCTGACACGACATGCCAACGTTCCGGCATTCAAGCGGATCGCCAATTGATCGCTAAATGCGGCGAGCATCGCATGACCAATCGCTGTCGCATTGCCAAAAAAATCTAACGAAGTCACCGGCCACGAAAGCTTTTTCGCGAGAGCGAGCAAGCGCTCATAACCCTGCGCCAGTTCACGTGCAGCTCGCGCCGAGATCCCCGCCAAGCCACAGGCTTTCGGATCAAAGTTAAGATTTTGAGCCGATTGCAGCGCGTAGAATTCCGCCGCAAAATCCGTTCCCACTCCTGGAAAATGAAAATCTTTACGGGAGACATTGCCCTTGCCAGTGAAGATCATCTCGCCCTGCACCGCAGCGGCGATGAAACATGCTTCCGCCACGCAACCTTGCTCCAAACCAGCCAACATCAGGCGCGAAAAACGCGGTGGCACGGGCATGCGCGCCATCAGTCGTCCATGCTCGGTAAGATTACCATTGGCATCGGTCGCATCCAATTGCTCTAACAAAAGCAAGGCGCGTTGTAGCGATGGTTCCAAAGGCGCGTCCAACCAACGAAAATTACTTAGATCATCCACACCTGCTGCTTTCAGCAACAGCATGGTTTCCGCGAGATCGACACGATGGATCTCAGGAGCATCAAAAGCCACGCGGTGGGCATGACCATTTTCGCTCCACAAGCGATAGCATTGCCCGGGCGATGTTCGTCCTGCGCGACCTGCACGTTGCTCAGCGGAGGCACGGGAAATTTTGTGAATGTGTAAGGTGTCGAGTCCACGTCGAGCATCAAACGAAGAAATTCTCGCAAGGCCAGAATCGATCACGGTGCGCACGCCAGCAATCGTCAGCGATGTCTCGGCGACGTTTGTAGAGACAATGATTTTCGGTCGCTCCGAGGGCGCGATGGCCAATTCTTGCGCCCGTGGATTCAGACTACTATACAACGGAAAAACATCCCAACCTCGGGTGAACGAGGTATTTTCTAACAGCTCGCAGGTTTTGCGAATTTCATAGGTTCCAGGAAGAAAAACTAACACATTGCCGACATCGGCGGAAGCCATCGCCTCCTTTGCCACGGCAGCGATACGCTCCCAGACGGGGGTTTCGCGCTGCGAAAATCCACTGCGCACGGGGATACCAGTCCGCTCAGGACGATAGTGTACCTGCACGGGATAGGTGCGACCACCTGTCGCTAACGAAACTGTTTTCTCGCCAAGATAATCAGCCAAGCCTGCGGTCTCCAACGTAGCGCTCATCACCACCACACGCAAATCCTTGCGGGTGCTATCTTGCATATTCAGACAGCGTGCCAATGCCACATCCACGGCGAGGCGTCGTTCATGAAACTCATCGAAAATCACGGTGCTCACACCGCGCAAGTCTGGGTCATCCTGAATCCAGCGCTGAAACACACCATCGGTGAGATAGATGATGCGCGTATTTTTTCCGTAACGCGTATCGAAGCGCACCGCATAACCCACGTGCTGCCCGACCTCACTGCCGCACTGCTTGGCCACCCAAGTTGCCAACAATCGCGCCGCCATCCGCCTTGGCTCAATCACCAAGGTGATCTGCTCCGCGCCAGCGGGCGTGAGAAAAGGTGGAACATTGGTCGATTTCCCCGAACCCGTCGGAGCCTTGAGCAAAATCCGGCATCCAGGCACAGAGGCCTTTACTAAGGTGTCGCGGATTTCATCAATGGGCAGTGACATCAGTGGTGAAAAATCGATTTTTTGTTAGAATCGGAAATTTTCTCCCAAGTAGTTTTTGCGCGCCACGGGATCGTTGACAATTTCGTCCGATGTCCCTTGCAGAATCACACGGCCATCATGGATCAAGCAGGCGCGATCAACGATCGACAAAGTCTCGCGTACCGAGTGATCGGTAATCAAAATCGCCAATCCATCTTGATCTCGCAGTTCGCGCACAATGCGTTGGATATCTTCCACCGCCAGCGGATCAACGCCCGCAAATGGTTCATCGAGCATGAGCACCTTCGGGTTCGAGCACAGCGAACGCGCAATCGCTAAGCGACGTTTTTCTCCACCTGACAAGGTGATGGCGAGCGAACGAGAAAGTCGTCCGATGCCGAAACGTTGCAACAGTTGATGAGCCTCCTCAGCACGTTGAGAGCGATTCAAGTCGCCGCGCGTTTCCAAAATGGCTAACAGATTATCTTCGACAGACAGGTTGCGAAAGATTGAATCCTCTTGCGGTAAATAACCGAGCCCGAGCCTCGCGCGCAAATGCATCGGCAAGCGTGTGACATCCTTGCCATCTAACATCACCGTTCCTTTATCGGGATGCACTAGACCCGCAATCATATAAAACGACGTCGTCTTACCGGCACCATTCGGGCCTAACAAACCTACGATTTCACCGGGATTAACGCTCAGAGAAACGTCATTGACTACGGTACGTTTGTTATAGGTTTTACTGAGATTGTTGGCGATGAGAAGTGACATGAATCAATGCGAAAAATTATTGTGGTGGCAACGAGAATCGGCCATTCCAGCCTGCGGATGTTTCAAATTCCTTGGTATCTTTGTTGAACTCCAAGAACGCATTGGGATTTTGTGATTCGAAGCGACCTTCAGCACCTTTTTGAAAAATCAATTTGCGGCCTGTGATCCGCACGACGCGGGTGGAGGCATTGTAGGAAACTTCATCGCCGGAGGCAAAATTCTTCACTCCATCTTTGTCAGTCGCTTCAAACGCAACACCTCCCTTGCCGGTGATATGACTGACCTTACCAATCGAGATCGACGATTTTTTTTTCTCGTTGGCTGCTTTTTTCGCTTCTTCCTTGGCCTTTGTTTCCTTGGGAGCAAAAAGCACTTTCACTTCGCCATCGACTGTCATGGCGTAATCAGGATCGCGCACGGTAACTTGTTGCAGCAAGGTCAGAGAGGAGGTAGCACTGTGGAAAAACATGCCACCTTTGCAAGCAAATCCCACGGCATCAATAGCGGGAGTAAAAGCTGGCATCTTTTGGGCTGGTGCCAGGGGCTGCGTGGTATCGAGCGGCAAGGGGTCAAGGCTGATCGGCGCAATCGTAATCGAATGAAGAGCTGCGAACTCCTTGAGCTTAGCATCAATTTCAGCGCTGCGGCCGGTTACAGAATAGATCGATTTTTCAGCAGCAGGCTGTTGCGCGGGCGCATGGGCTGTAGCCAACATGGTCGCCATCAACGCGGCATGGGTGGAGGATTTCATGACGTTATGTTCTGGTGGAGATGGATTGAGAAAACCCGAAATGGGCCCTGGGAAATAGGCGGTGAAGTGTGGTTGATCCTGACCTACATCTGTGATCAGACCTTGACTATGGAAAAATAAATTTTGAGCGACGACCTGCACTGCATCATCACTGCGTAGGAGTGATGTGGTGAGATTGTAGATGCAGGAATTGATCGAAAAGTATGTATCACCTAGCGCTCGAGTCTTTTCGGCATCGAGCACATGGAGGCTGAGTCGGATTGCGTTGATCTGATCGAGAGACTCGATGCCCACACGCTTGGCCCGCACCACCATAGTCAATTGTTTATTGGGATCATAGCGAGGAATGAGAAGATCCTTGATGACCGAGCCTGGCTCCATGCGCTGCAGCACCTCGCGAAAAGGATTGAGCTTTTCATCGGGCTGGACGTCAGTCACAGGTATGGGATCTTTTTTCGAAGAATCTTTTTCGCTGCGACAAGCTGGAGCGATCAGGGCGACACATGCCGAAGCCACAGGCAGAACCCAACGTGTGGATCGGCCTCGAAGACTTGGAACGTGTCGCTTACAATCAGGCATGAGCGGCGTGGTGCAAGGCTTGCAATTTGACCAACAGGGCCTCCATCTCGCCAAGCGGAATTTGGTTAGGACCATCAGAAAGCGCCTCCGCAGGATTCGAGTGCGTTTCCATGAACAAGCCATCGATGCCGGTGGCAATCGCCGCGCGAGCCAAAACGGGAGCGAGTTCGCCATCGCCACCTGTGGTGCCACCATTGCCACCGGGACGTTGCACGGAGTGAGTCGCGTCAAAAATTACCGGAATGCCTTCCTTGCGCATCCAATAGAGGGAGCGCATGTCGGCGACGAGATTGTTGTAGCCAAAAGTGGTGCCGCGCTCGGTGAGGAAAAACTTATCACAGCCGAAACTGCGCATTTTGTCGGCAATGTTTACAGTGTCCCATGGCGCAAGAAACTGACCTTTTTTGACGTTGACCACACGACCTGTTTTGGCTGCGGCTTCGAGCAAATCGGTCTGACGGCAGAGGAAGGCGGGAATTTGCAGAATGTCGATGAACTCGGCAGCGATCTCGGCTTGCTCAGCGGTGTGGATGTCGGTGGTGACCGGCACATTGAGTTCCTTCGAAATCTCGCCCAAAATGCGGCAACCTTCGGCAGGGCCTGGTCCACGGAAGGAACTGACCGAGGTGCGGTTTGCTTTATCGAACGATGCCTTAAAGACAAACGGCGTATTTGTGCGGGTGGTGATTTCTTTCAATGCCCGGGCCATTTCCCAAGCAAACGCCTCGGTCTCCAGTGCGCAGGGGCCGAGAATGAAAAAAGGCAGACCGTGACCAGCCTGGATGTTATGAAACGAGAATGGATGAGGAACGGGAGCGAGTGACATTACTGGTGTTTCTGATAGAGTGTGCGGATATTTTCCAGAGCAGCTTGGAGGAGTTTTTTCTCGTTGCTGGTGAGATTGTTGACGGTCTTGGCTTCGAGCATTTCGAGGCAATCGAGCACAGACTTAGCGGCGCGTAGATTCACGGTTTTCTGGCCGGTGGCGGGATGCGGAATCTGACCGAGAAAGAGCCCTGCATTTTGCGCCTGGAGAAACAGGAATTCATCAAAACGGGAATCTGGCTGAGGATCATGTGACATGAGGGCGCAGTCTAGCGTCAGATTGGCCATCGGGAAAGCATGAATGTGAGCCATATGAAAAAAATCCCCATCGTTTGAAATGCGAGGAGCAATCCGTCAAAGGCGAGGCATTTCCGGGAAAAAACTGCGAGAATCAGTCACGACCGTAGCTGCCGCCTTGGTAGTATCTGGGATTCGGCTGAGGTCTGTAGCCGCTACCTCCATAATTGTTATTGTAGCCGCCACCGTAGGGTTGACCAGATTGGGCTTGGTTGCGATCTTTGTTGGCTCCGGCGCTGTTACCGATGAGTCCACCAAGACCTGCGCCGATGGCAGCACCGGCAAGCCCCTCGCCTGATTGGTGACCAATGATACCGCCAACAGCACCGCCGAGCAATGCACCCGTTTGAGTATCGCGAGCGGTGTGGGAGGCATAGGGGTCATTATACGCGCAATTTGACAGGGCCAAGGCGGAGACAAAAACGAGAGATGTCAGGAGTTTCATGATGTTAGGGATGTTACCGCATCCAATCTTGGGACGCAAGGTCAGACGATTTTATTCAACAAATTTTTCACCAATGCCGGGCCTTGGTAGATGAACGAGGTGTAGATTTGCAGCAGAGTGGCACCCGCTTGGATTTTCTGCTGCGCATCCTCCACCGAGGAAATGCCGCCGACGCCGATGATCGGGATTTTTCCATGGAGGTGCGAGGCAAAGCGCGAAATGACATGGGTGCTAAGATCGCGCACGGGAGGCCCCGACAAACCGCCTGCTTGTTCATGCAGCGGATGATGCTCGACCCCATGGCGCGACAAGGTGGTATTGGTGGCGATCAATCCCTCCAGGCCACCAGCGAGAAATACCGCAGCGAGGGCATCGATGTGATCATCCGCGAGGTCTGGTGCCACTTTGAAGGCGATCGGTACGTGCTTGCCGTGTTCTTTTGTCAGCAGCACTTGTTCTTTTTTCAAAGTCTCTAGCAACTTCGCGGTGCTCTCGGCATTCTGCAAATCGCGCAAGCCGGGGGTGTTCGGTGAGGAAAGATTCACAGTCACATAATCGGCAACGGGATAGGCGGCACGCAGGCAGGCGAGATAATCTTCGTCCGCTTGTTCGTTCGGGGTGTCCTTGTTTTTTCCAATGTTGAAGCCGACGATGCCCGAATAATGCTTTGTCGCCCGCACGTTGCGCACCCCCTGCTCCACGCCGGGATTGTTGAAACCCATGCGATTGATGATCGACTCCTCTTGCACCAATCGGAACAAGCGCGGCTTCGGATTCCCCGCTTGAGGACGCGGCGTGATCGTGCCGATCTCGATGAAGCCAAATCCCAAGCGACCGAGCGCATCAATGGTATTGCCCTCTTTGTCGAGGCCTGCGGCGAGGCCGATGCGATTGGGAAATTTCAGCCCCATCACCTCGATGGGCGACACACATTCTTGCTCGGGAAAGAGCAAACGCAGCAGTCCCGATTTCTCTGCAAAACGCAAAGATGATAGCGACAAATGGTGCGCAGTTTCGGCATTCAGGCGGAAAAGGAGATCGCGAAAAATCGGGTACACGCGCGGCAGCGTAGCGGATTTGCCCGCGAGGTCGATAGCGGAATCAGGAAAAATACAGGTTGCGGCATTCTAGGATT
>CANHKJ010000025.1 GCA_947460915.1 Verrucomicrobiia bacterium | reverse complement strand
GACTTTTTACATCAGCATAGAACTGATCGAGTATCTGATGAAACTGATTTTTTGCAGCGGTCTCACTGTATTTTGCGGCAAATTCGACAACACAATTTGCTTCTTTTTCTCTTCTCGCTTCTTGATCATCGATCGCTCGTCGCGCAGCGCCTACCAAACTTTCTACCGTAGGGTCACAGGCGAAGAAGAATTTCTCAATATCACCATACTCATAGTTGCCTGGTGACCGAGCAACGAGTGCCGTGCGACCAAGAGCCATGCATTCTAGAACCTTATTGGTATACACATAATCGGCTGTGGGGCCCGTACCAAAATGCGAGAATCCGACGTGCACGCGCTCATTAATGAACTGCGGCAAACTACCATCGGCAGCGATCAGATCGTCATGGATGAAGAGCCAAGGCATTGATGCCACATCTTTTCCTTGCTCAAATTCTTTTCTCTTAACCTCACCCCAAAAGCACAAATGCAGTTCGAAATCTTGACGTTCTTTGGCCAGCAAACAAAAAGCTTCGAAGATGGTATTGAGCCCGTGCAGCGGCATGCTTGATCCCCACCATCCGAAAACAAAAGGAGCGTGCGGGGGTGTAGGTTGAACTTTTTCCACCAATTGATCAAAATTTGTAAACAGCGGTAATCGATAAAAACCGTTGTCCCGAATGGGCAACCCGATCACCTCAGCTATGTGTGCCCACTCAACACGGTTGCAGTGAATGACTCCTGCGGCCTCATGAGCTAAACGATCAGCACGCAACAAACTCTTTCCTAGCTTCGACGAAGGTGACGTTGTGCATTGCATATAACATGTCCACTCGAAAATGGAAACATAATAATCGACAAGAACAGGCCTGCGAAAGATCCGCGCCCAGAAGGCGATGACCGTCATCTCTGTGTTGTTTGAAGGCAAAAGAAAAACCATTTGGGATCGAAAAATGGCAATGGGTAGCAACAGATGATAGATGATTGCTCCTGTAACCTTCATCAACAGCTTAACCAGAAAATTGCCCTGCCCATGGCATCTGCTAAAGTAAGTCCTCGACAAGCGAATCGTATTTTCACACTTGCGCAATAACTCCCCAACCAAAAGCGGAGCTCGATTCGCAACGCTACCGCTGCCGAGAACCAATACCTTTTTGAAGAATTCTGGTGTTTGAAAAATCATCAGAAAAAATTACATACTTGCTTTCGTCCACTCCAACATCCGCTTCAGACCTTGGTTGGCATCAACTGTAGGTTGCCATCCGAGAATTTGGTGCGCCTTGCCGATATCCGCGACAAAAAATCTTTGGTCGCTTTGACGAACTGGCAATCGCTCAAACACCAAATCTTGCGGCATTCCAAGAATGGCGCGAAGTTGAGAAAACAATTCGAGCAAACTGAGACTGTTCGACAAACCGCCACCAATGTTGAATACTTCACCCGCGCATTGCTCAGCACGATCAAACGCTGAATGGTATAGATTCACCAAATCTTCTGCATGCAAAACATCCCTCACTTGTTTACCCGTGCCTGAGATCGTAAATGATGCAGGTAATTCTCCCTCTTCGAGACTGCGCTGCTGAAGCAATGACTGTCGACAAAACCAACCGATCCAGCCTTGATCAAAGGTAGAAAATTGGCGACCTCCATAAATCGAAGAATGGCGAAATACTACGGTCTTCGTACCAAAGTTGCGAAACCAATCATGCACATACTGATCTGCTGCACCTTTCGAGCAGCCATAAGGACTGGCGAAATCAAGCGACAGCATTTCGTCAAAACCATTTTCGTAACCGATTGGAATGAATCGAGAATTTGTTTCTTTGTGCTCTAGATGATTGAGGTCGCCGTAAACTTTGTTGGTGGAGCTGTAGGCAAGTAGCGCATCAGGAGAGTGCGCTCTCATCGCCTCTAACACGTTGAACGTTCCTAACACATTGGTTTTCATGTCACGACGTGGATCTGATAAAGAAGTGGTCATCGCGACTTGCCCACCCAAATGACAGATGTAGTCAAAAGGGCCGTGTTCTTTGAAAACACGATCAACCATAACCTCATCGGCCAGATCACCTTTGATGAAGTGAAACATTCTTTCTTCCGCCTGCTCCTTCAGCCAAAGGAGATTACTCTCACCGCCAGTGCGGAAGAGCGCATCGATGACAACAACACGGCTTCCACATGCTAGAAAATGGGAAGCGATATTACTTCCAAGAAACCCACATCCGCCCGTGATTAGACAATTTTTAGGAACTTTCAATACAGTATTCATGATAACTTTGGTATGAATCGCATCACTTCATGTTCGCGATAAGGCAATATTCCTAGAAGCAACTTCCCACTTGCGTTCCAGTTACTCCACCAAGACTTGGCAAAATCTGCCAAAGATATGGCGACGCCGCTGCCCACATTGGCAATGTGAATGCGGCCTGACTCTTGATCTGAACGCTGCAGCTCATGGAGGAATGCTTGGGCTACGTCTTCTACGGGAGAAAAATCTCGCATTTGCTCTCCTGCCGTCATAGGAAAGTCTTGACCACTGAGAGCGGCACTTCGCAACGATGGCCATAAGTTTACCTGATGTTGTCCTTCGCCATAAAAATGGAAAGGTCGCAGGAGCGAGATGATCGACTTGGTTTCCTTGGCTCGTGCTGTCAGGGCAAGCGTGAATGCAGCTTTCGAGCTGGCATAAGGCCCACTAGGATTGAGTGTTGCAGATGCTGGTATTTGCTCAAATTTTTCAGCTTCTGAACCGTATTCCATGCAACTACCGCAACAAATAATTCTTGGAATCCCTGCACTCAATGCTTTTTCTACCAGCGCGATGCTATGGGCTACATTGACCTCAAAAGCGGTTGTCCAATCAGTTTTTTGTGGAGAGACACCCTGCGCTGCTAGATGAACAAAAGTATCGCAACCTCTTAGTAGCTCAATCGGCACTTGATGTAATTCCAAATCAATCCACTCCACTGAGCCTGTGATCGGGATACGCGGTGACGAGCCGGCGCGACGCAATGCTATCACTTTATGCCCATCAGAGAGAGCCTGCTGAAGAAAGTGCGCCCCAAGAAATCCAGTTCCTCCTGTTAAGAAAATGCGCATAGAATTTAAATTGCTTTCGTCTCAAGACAAGCGCAGCATAAAGCTACTTACTTGCTAGCTGGCCGATTGACAAGAACAAGTGAGTTTCTCTGCTCCTGAAAACTGTAGCCCACCTCGCCTTTCCCTGAGTTCCAATCCACCTTGATATCAAAGGTTCCCAATTCATGTTCTACCTTGATGCGAGAAGCCGCAGAAGCAACCCATTTGTATTGCTTCTTTGTATGAAAAAAATTAACAAATATTCCATTTGCTCGGAATTCGTAAACGTCCCTCATGGTTTCACGCTTTTCATCCTGCGGATCGAACACAATCCAGTATGTTCCTTCCATGACTTTTTGTAATTCTGCAGCCTGACGGGGATTTGCTGTTTCTTTATTTTCAGCTGCGGCATCGACTGTTGTCGATTTGAGACGCTCTTGTTTTACGACGAGTGCTTCTTCTAATCTGCCAGCAGTCGCTAGCGTTTTTTCCAATTTTTCCAATTCCCCCACGTATCTTGCAAGCCATGGCTGCATCTCCTTGTTTAAGCGGTCATGAAATTGTTGCCGCAACTTGACGAGCTCGGCAGGTTCATCAGCGAGAGCAAACAACGCACTGGTCATGCTTACAATTATTCCTATAAGATATGCTTTCATTGTGACAAAAAGGGAATCAATCAAACAATTACATCGTCTGAGAAGTTTTACTGATGACAAAATCACGAATAACCTGAACCATGTAGTCGATTTGCTCCGAAGTTAATCCAGGATACGTGCCCAAGAAAATGCTTTGGTTCATGATGCGATCCGCTGCTGGGAGAACTGAGCTTACGGCATCTGAATCACTTACAGGCATGGCGACTCGGAACGCAGATGGATTGTCGCGCTTCAGCTGCACGAAAGCAGGTTGACGTACTAAATTTCCGCCAAAAAGCATGCGGTTGCCAATTTTATGGCGATCCATTTCTTGAGCTAATTCTGTTCGAGTGAAGGGCGCTGATTCCTTGATGGTCATCTTGAAACCAAACCACGAACAATCTGTTCTGCACTGCGAGGAATCCCAAGAAAAATGGGAGTTGAGATCCGCGGAATCACTGGGGTGCCAGGCAGTTGCGTGAGTAGGCAGAGCAAACTCGATCACATTCTCTAGACCGTGTAGACCGCGGCGTAATTGCTCCCAATTGCGTTTCCGCGCCTCAATGAACTCGGGTAGACGACGCAACTGCACACGCCCGATGGCGGCTTGCGGATCAAGTGGTTTCAGATTGAACCCGAGATGGGAATAGATATACTTGTGATCGTAGCCTTTCGGCAATTCGCCGAGTTGCCACTGAAAGCGTTTGGCGCAGGTATCATCTTTCCCAGATGGACACCAGCAATCACGTCCCCAATCGCGGAAGCTTTCTGCATAGGTTTTCAGCGGGGCGCGACGTATGATATTGACCGCGCCGCCTTCGCCCATGGTGAGATGATGCGGAGGGTAAAATGATTGAGTCGAAATATCACCAAAAGAACCAGTAGGGGCGGTAAGGAACATTGTCTCAGTTCCTAAGGTGGATGCTTGAAGATCGGGAGCATTGGCACGATCCCCGTTGTTGATCGTATGAATGCGGATGATAGGGTGCTCTCCTTTTTCAGCGATCTTAATGAGATGATCCAGCCCTAGTTCTTTTGCTTTTTCTAAAGGAAGAGTGTAGGTGCAGCCGAGCGCATCACAGTTGTCTTCGATGAGCCACAGATCGTATTTTTTGCAGAAATCGAGGACGGTAACGAGTTCGAAGGGATTGCCCAAGGCGTGAGCCATCATGACGGCCTTGGTCTTACCGGGAGAGTAGGCGGCGTCCAATTGGCTGCAATTCGCGTTACCCGTTGAGGTTTTCGCATCGATGAAAACAGGGATCGCACCGCATTGGATAATGGGTGTCACCGTAGTGGGAAATCCAGCGGCTACAGAAATAATTTCGTCGCCTGGGCGGATCCTTTTGTGTGCTGGCAATTTGTGAGTGGTTAGTGCACTGAGGGCCACCAAATTGGCAGAGGAGCCCGAATTGACTAATAAGCTGTGCTTGACGCCCATGAACTCGGCCAATTCTTTTTCCATGGCCTCACCTTCGGGGCCGAGGGTGAGCCAAAAGTCCAATGTGGTCGATACCGCAGCTTCCACTTCATCTTCGGTAAAAACACGTCCCGCATACGGAATGGTTTGCCCAGGAGAAAACAGCGGCCTCGCTGGATCATCTCCGGGGCGATTGCTGGCATGAGTTAGTTTCGAGTATTCGCGGGTGAGACGAAGGATTTCTGCTTTGATTTCGTTAGGAGACATGAAGGTGATTCGGATCTTGATGAAAAAAATTTTAGCGGGACCATGTTAATTCCTTGGCCGTAGCGCATTGCTGATACATTTGAATTTGCTGCTGAGTGAGAGCGCAAACATCTGGTGTGTCTAGCTCCTGTTGATACCATTCGGCCGTGGTGGCGATGGTCTGCTCAAAGTTCCATACGGATTGCCATTGGAGCATATGAAATGCCTTATCGGTAGCGAGATTCAACTTGGATGCCTCATGAACGGCGTGCGGATCTGATGCATCCGTCCAGTTACCTCCCGTATGCTTGATCAGCTCTTGAACCAATTGCGCAACGGTGCGATTGCTTGTCAAAGCGGGGCCGAAGTTGAATGCCGAAGAAAGCAAGGACGCGGAGTCCGCCACCACAGAGTCGGAACAAGTTTCTGCCGATGCGAGCGAGGCTGCCAGCCACAAGTAGCCACTGAGAGGCTCAAGCACGTGTTGCCATGGGCGTGTAGCAATTTTATTGCGCACAGGAATGCTCTCCCCCTTGCGCAAGGCTCTGATGCAATCGGGAACAATGCGATCGAGTGCCCAATCTCCGCCGCCAATGACATTGCCAGCGCGAGCAGAGGCAAGCCTGATGTCAGGAGTTTTCTTGGAATCACAGGTCGAAGCGCCAAAGAAGCTTTTTCGATATGATGCAATGACTAATTCTGCCGCGCCTTTGCTAGCGCTGTAGGGATCATAGCCCCCCATGGCATCTTCTTCCCGATAGGCATGAAGCCACTCCCGATTTTCGTAGCATTTGTCCGTGGTAACACAGACAACGGTGCAAGGCTTTCCGCGTAACCGAATGCTCTCTAACACATGTGCTGTGCCCATCACATTGGTAGCAAATGTCTCGATGGGGATCTCATAGGAAAGTCTGACGAGAGGCTGCGCGGCCAAATGCAGCACTACCTCTGGGTTGGCTTTTTCAATGGCACGCTGCAAGGCAGCACGATCCGCTAGATCGGCACGAGTATCAGAAGACAAGCGACGAGATAAGCCCAACTGATGATACAAAACCTCATGTGGCTGTGGATCCAATGCATAGCCATGGACTTCGGCACCGAGTATCAACAACCACTCGGCAAGCCAAGAACCCTTAAAGCCTGTATGCCCTGTGAGGAAAACGCGTTTGTTTTTATAGAATGAAGAAAACATGGAAAGGGTAAAGGACTGGGATGTAATGTGAATGGGGCGTGAGGGTCGCCGCCCCTGTGTTACCAACTCTTCCAAGGCGCTTTGCCGCTATCCCACAAATTTTCTAATTCGTGTTTGTCACGTAGCGTGTCCATGGGACGCCAAAAACCTTTGTGTTTGTAGATACCTAATTCGCCCTGCTTGGCCAAATTTTCCAAGGGCTGACGTTCCCAAATCGTGCTATCAGATTCGATTTCATCGAACACAGAGGGCTCTAACACAAAAAATCCACCATTGATCCAGGCACCATCACCCTCTGGCTTTTCTTGAAAAGAATTCACAACATCTCCCTCGTGATTGACCGAGCCAAATCGGCCTGGTGGCTGCACCCCCGTGAGTGTCGCTTTTCTCTTACCCGATTTATGGAAATCGATGAGTTCGGTAATGTTGACATCCCCTACCCCATCGCCATAAGTGCAACAGAAAGTTCCGTCGACATAAGGAGCAATGCGTTTGATGCGACCACCCGTCATGGTCTCATCACCCGTGTCAATGATGGTCACCTTCCATGGTTCAGCATTTTTGTGATGCACTTGCATGCTATTGTTCGCCATATCAAAAGTCACATCAGACATATGCAAAAAATAATTCGCGAAGTATTCTTTGATGATGTAGCCTTTGTAACCAGCACAAATGACAAAATCATTGATCCCATGGGAACTATAAATTTTGAGAATGTGCCAGAGAATGGGACGTCCACCGATTTCCACCATGGGTTTCGGTCTGGTGGCGGTTTCTTCGGATAGGCGAGTACCTAATCCACCTGCAAGGATGACTGCTTTCATAAAGAGAATAAGGGTAGAATTAAATCGACAAGTTACCGCTGAGCTAGAGCCCGCGGCTGAACGGCCAAAGGAACAATCACTGGAGCTCTATATTTGGAATACTCGGGAAGTGGGAGCCAGCGTTGCAAGATGCGAATCATCCCACAACTGATCAAAATGCCCGCCGCTTCACTTCGAAAATCACCAAAAAAAACGTGGAAGAAAACTGGTTGCCACATGATGGGAATACCGATCAAGAGGGCGAGCGGAAACCATTCCGTACCGCGACAGCGCAGAATCTGCCGATGCGTGAGAACCATCAAGCGGATTTGGAAGACCAGTAGATAGAGCAATCCGACATAACCGATCACGCGAATGGTGGAAACAGGACCGCTGTGGTAGTCACCATTGGCAAGAATAGTCTCACGGTGCAAATCAAAACCACTGATGCCTGTGCCTTGCATCTTCGATAAGCTCTTGACGTATTCCAAATTTGCCTTCGAGAAGCCAAGACCATCACCAAAAACCTTGTTTTTGATCCAACGATCCGTGGTCAATACCTCAATCCAAATTTCTACCCGCCAATCGGTAGATCCCTCGGCATCATCAATGTAGCGTTGCTCCCAAGTGCCAGGAAGGAAGGTTAGCGATCTCTGGATATTGGGTGGGAGAGGAGAGACAAGGTTCACTACGGCTAAAGCAGTGATGGCTCCACACCCTAGCACAGATCCTACCAACACAGCAACGAAACCTCCTCGATACCATGTGCCAACCACGTAAGTGAGGATGACCGCCATGACACCACTCCGAAAGCCTCCATAGAGAGCAGCTGCTAAGGAAATTAAAATTACAAGTAACCATAAGGGGTTTAAGGCAGCAAGCAGTGGGTTTTTAAGGCTAGCAACTAACAATGACAGCTTTTGACCGAAAGTAGCTAACTCAAGAAATCGCGACGCGGCTTTTGAATCTTGCGCTCCCGTTGGAGAACCAGACATTTCAAATTTTGCTCCCGTGAAATATCCTACGATAGGAAAAAGTTTTCCGAGCACACCTATGCCCAAATTGATGAAGCTACCTAAAACAACGAGAGGAAAAATCCGCTTCAAATCTTTTTGGTCAATTACGAGCCAGCTCAAGTAAAATGCGGAAACCAAGGTCAGACCATAGGTGATGTATGCTTTGCCACCCACGGTATCCGAACCGGCAAAAGACACTCCTGTAGGATGACGAACATACACCTGACCAACCATGAGAGTCAAGCCAATCATCCACCACTCCAGTTCTGTGAAAGTAGGACGTAATGAAATCCTCCGTGCGGCGAAGAATAACACAGAGAACCCGATCACCAATACTTGAGCTACCATTAAAGAACTCGGGGTTGTCGGAATTCGTAGATTCAAATTGACTGCTGCCAAAAAGGGGATCAGCAACCAAATGCTACGGCCCATCATCATACAAGAAATGACGGTCAGAGAGCCAACTACCCAAGCGACAGCCTCAAATTGCGCAGAAGCCGCTGATACGCCGAGATATAGTGCTACAAACGTTATAACAATACCAAAGATAATCAATTTAATTTTAGAGGAGTCCATGGAGGTAAAACTGAAAAGCTGAAATAAACAGGAAGAAAAAAAGCTGAGCAGTCTAAAGGTCTTAAAGTCGGAACTCCTACTCTTTACCTGCTATTTGACGCGCTGATATGGTTAACAATTTCTACAGTGTAAAGAAATTCACGAAATGAGGAAAACTTTTAGTCTCGGCCTACGAATTTTAAAAGCTAGTTTGTGAGCAAAAATGAATTTGTTCAGTCTTATTGTGCTGCTAATAAATCAAAGGCGCAGGGGAGGAAAACAGTATTTGAAATGCTGATGTCTGCAAATATTAGTGTGTTACGAGAAATAGGCTCGCGTGATTAAAAGAACAACAAAATTTAAGTTTTATCTACGAAAGTCCGTTGGCTGTTAGTCACTGATTTTTATTTGATTCTTTTGTAGACAAACCATTTTTCGGATCCCGCAGAGACCTTGGACACGATTTCAAGGTCTGTGACTTTTTCGAATTTTTTTAAAGCTTTCCATTCGTTAAGTGTGAAATCCATACGACGCTCAAACCCTTCTTCGGTAGCAATGATCCAGTTCACTTCATCCTCTGTCCGAGGTGAGAGGTTAACAACACGCCTGGAACCGTAAGGTTTGAAAAGACCCAATGCTGAGTGGTCTGAACCACCTGCAAATCCGATGGTGACGCCTGACGGGACTTGTTCTAGCAATGGAGACAGAATAGAAGCTCGATTTTGATAAGCTCCATAAACATTGACAATTCTCTGTTTGAATGCTGTAGGCAGTGCTTCGTTTGTGGATAATAAGTCTACAGGTAATAGCGGGCGATTTGGATTTAAGATGATTGCAGGAAGAATGAACAAAGCGGGGATAAGTTGCATCAGAGCAAGGGATGGGTATTTGGCGTATCTCATATTACGTACCCCACACAGAAAACACAAGATTACCAGCGGCAGGTATGGAAGAGAAAGCCTTACGGCTCCTCCAGTACCCATCTTGCTCAAAAATGTGAGCACTGCGACGATTAGCGTAATGATTATCGCCCTCTGAAGCTGTGAGTGAGATTTGCTGTGAATACCCTTGATAAAGATACTTGATGATAATGCTAGGAATAGAAGAGCGGTGATACCAAGCCCTAAACCTGAAAATTCCTCCATTGGTAATTCGTTACCCAGAGCAATTTTAAACCTTGGGTATTGTTCAATTGCCCAGCGATACCATTCTTGGTCTTCGATCAGCTTTTGTATAGATTCATTGATTGTTTTGCTTGCTGGCAACAAAGGCGGCTGCACCATTCCACCCAATATTTCAAGAGAGTTGCCAATGATGCCAGCAACTGGGTGCCCTGCTTCCGCTCCGTGGCGGTTATTTGGGTTTCCTGTCCACACTCCCGTGTTGATAATGCAGAGAAGAGCCATTGGTAAAAAGCTTGCTGGCAAGACCAATGGAATCGAGGTGACAGCAACACGCGCAGTACTATACCATCCTAGTGTATTCCATGCCACCCAGAGCCAATATACTCCGAGTGGCAGAGCAAGTGGGAGGCTAGTGGCCTTGATACCTGTCATTGCGGCCGCTGCGAGCGCAGATAAAAACAACCAAAACACAGGTCTTTCCCGCAGAGCATGTGCTGCGAAGGCTAACGACGCAAGAGCAAGTGACGCTGGCACTAAATCATTACCAATACTCCCAGCCTGCAGGGCAATACCGTAAGCCATGGGCCAAACCCACATCCACCAGCGAGCTACCTTCTTGCGGACGCCCAGGCCGCTTGAAGCCACAAAAAACAGACCAGGCAACAACAGAAAAGGAAGAAAGTTGATCAGAAACAATCCGCGATCACTACGCGTGAAAAAAATGAATGGCGCCATCATCCATTCGAAGCCAACAGCACTGACATTTTGACGCATGTCGAGGCCATCTATCCAATGCCAGCGATTCTCCTGAAGCCAGTATAGGAGCCGAGGTAGACGATAGGTAACACCGTCATAATTCGACGGTGGATTCGTAGCAGCTCCAATGAAAATCAACAAAGTTACAAGACACCATGCCAAAAGAGCCGGTGACGTTTTGGCGCGTCGCAGCCACGATCGGCTTGAGAATGAGCGGACTGCCATAGGACGGGTGGCATACCAAAAACCGATGATCGCAACCAGAGCAACGGGAGATGCGGCCATATAACCGCTTATCGTTAGAGCACCAAACCATGACAAAGTCCAGCCCACCAACTGACACCATACAACCAAAATCAACCAAACGCCTGCATAGCGAAGCACCGTAGGAATGGCCTGATTCGACAAGTCAGAGAATTTCGGATACTTGGATGGCATGATTTTTTGTTAGTATGCGAAGCGTATAAGCGCTCATTGATGAAAGCACATTAGCCTTACACAGACTCCTTTACAAGACTGGAGCGCACGGTATCCTCGAGCAGAACGGAACTGGTCGCCTCCTCTGCGATAAAGTAGAGTGGTCTGCCGCGAACTTCACGGAGAACAGTACCCAGATATTCGCTCATGACCGTTAGGATGGAGCAAACGAGAAAGAACATTCCGCTGAGCTGAAGAGAGCTAGTTGTCCATCCAGATACTACTCTAGGATTGGTGAGGAACATCGCAACAACATAGAATGCGTAGAGCAAATTGAGGCCAGCTCCCAACATGCCGATGCATGTGATGACCCGAAGTGGATGGCGCGTATTTGCGGTGAGCAGATCGATGGCTGTGGAAAGTTCATTGCGAAATGCGTCTTTGCGGAGGCTACCTTCCCTTGATGAAATCATATAAGGGAAAAAACCATGATTGTAGCCCAGCATAAGAGTAAGCACACGGAGGTGTCGGCTCTGCTCTCGGATTTGGAGTAGAGCATTCGCTGCCTGTCGGCTCATGACGCGAAGGTCAGAAACACCGCGTTTGATTTCCACCCCGAGATGCTTGCGGCAATACTTGCGGAAAGTACTACCGATGATGTCGCGTACCCAGCTGCGAGAGAGCGGATTTTCTGCAATACCATGAACGATGCCACCGCATTCTTTACACTGCTGAATGATTTCCGGCAGAATGCCGATAGGATCTATCCGCGGGTTGAGAGTTACCACGTAGTCACCGATAGCAGATTCAATTCCAGCCGAAAGACAAATGTCCCTGCCAAATGAACGCGAAAGTCGCTGGTAGCGCACACGCTGAATGGACTTAAGTAGTTGGGTGACCACCTCTGAGGTATTATCTACAGAGCCATCGTCAACCAAGACGATTTCGAAGAAGCGGAATGCCTTACCCATCACCTGATCGATTTCCTGAACAACGTCCTTGATGAGCGAAGCGTCATTATCTAGCGGAACGATGATACTGATTACAGTGTTTGGATTCATGGGAGTGAGAAACTTCCTAGTTCTTGATTTTTGGTTACTGAGAAGAGTAGATGGTGCGATTTAGGTATAATGCAGGAACCTGAAATGATATCAAAAACTAAGAACCCAACATTTCTTCAATCTCATCTTCCACGTCAAAAATGTTATCTATCTTCCCGCCCATGACATGGATGAGAGATGAGATATTAGGGTCGCGTTGGAAGAGAATGGGACGACCGTCGTCGGTTTCGCTGAGAGGCAGCAGAGTTTTGACGGTCCAGAGGGAATCTTTATAGTTACAACCACGAAGGGCGGGAATGTAGCGGGAGGCGTCAGCCAACATCAGTTCGTAATTGCTCTGCTTGGGGATCGCCTTAATGATTTCGTAAGGGTTTGACGCACCTGTGGTAGAGTTTTCTAACCAATAAGCATGTGGAGTGTAGCGAACGTGACTGAGAGTGGTCAGCTTGCGGGCGGGATAAGGCATGAAAGAGAAAAAAGGTCCGCACATCATCGTAACGGAAATATCTTGGAGTTCGGGAGGAAGTTCTACCAGCGCCATTTCGGCTAACTCATGCTTCAGTGGGATCAGCGGAAGTCCGGACGCTGAGGTAAGACGATTCAAGCCGGCGTAGGTCGCATTAAAGACGAGATGGCATGGGATTTCCTTACCGTCAGACGAAGATATGATGATCTTTGATCCTAATTGACTGACATGTTGCGCCGTGGTGCCAAGCCTGATTTCGATACCGGCCTCACAAATCTCCTGTATGACAAGATCGCGGAGGATGGAATAGTCAAAGGCGCATTCTTGCGCTATCCAAACACGTTCCGTGAGAGAAGGCTCAAAGAGTGCATCAATGTCTTTTGGTGCGGTCTGTAATGGAGCGCCAACGCGTTTCATGAAAGTCTCAAATTGACCAGCGGTGACTTTTGAGAAACGGCGACCAACTGCATAGACCTTAGTAAAATGATCGGCTATAGCAGGGCGGTAGCGCTCTTTGAAGCGGTCGTAATTTTGCCTAGACCGGTAGGCCGTGAGGAGACTGCGTGGGTAATGGTAACCGCCGTGTACCCGGGCCTGATTCACACGAGTCGCGTGAAGAAACAGTTCATTTTCCTCTTCTAAAATAATGGGCCGCCACCCTCTCCGATGAAGCATGAGTGCAATCGAAGTCCCAAAAAAACCACCGCCTACGATGACGGCGCATTTTTGTTCAGAAAGGGACATGAGCAAAGAGTGGAATGAATAATTTTTACAAAGGCTTATTTGTTTTTTCGGATTTGGCTGTAAAGATTATCTTTGCGAAAACCAATACGATGGACTAGGAATTTGAATGCCGATTTGAAAATTGTCAATTGGCAGGCGACGGCTTTACCAAAGGGGAGTTGCGAATGCTCGTCACTATAGCGGGTCGGATGAGGAACTTCACCGATTTTCGCACCATAGATTACGCCCTGGATCATCATGTCGAAGTCGAAATCGAAGCGGTTGCTAAGTTGATTCAACGGGACAGACTTAAGGAATGCGCCACTATATGCACGATAGCCGTCATGGTAATCGGTTATGCTGGTTCCAAGCATCAGATTTTGAATGAATGTGGTAGCACGAATGGGGATGTATTTCCAGATAGGCATGTTATTCTTTAGAGCATCGCCAAGAACCATGCGCGTACCTGCGACGATGTCGCATCCTTCTTCGAGGATTTTGCGGATAAACTCGGGAGCGTAAGATGGATCGTATTGGTTATCACCGTGAACGAGAACGATAGCATCGGCATTGCTTGCAATGGCCGCAAGATAGCCCGATTTTTGCGCACCACCGTAGCCGCGGTTTTGCTGGTGAACGATGACGGTGGCCCCTGCCTCGCGTGCAGCATAGGCTGTGCCGTCATGACTGCCATCATCTACTACGTAGATTTCATCGATCATGTTCGGAGGAAGAGAAGAAATCGCATTTTTGACAACAGCTGCGACATTGTAGGCTGGCATGACTACGACGACGCGTGCGGATTTTTTGGTGGATACGTTGGATGAATCACTCATGGAAACTGTAGGATGAAGGGTGTGAATACATTATTATAGGCTCGATCGGTAAAGAATCTGCTGTTGAGCAAAGTTACGAATTTCTTCAAGAGCTGTGGCTTGATCGTAAAGATAACCATCGGGGCCGCCAAACAGGGATGAGTGACGGGTGCGGAAGTCATATGAAGCAGGTTTCACGGCGGGAGTTCCTTCGAGGCAAATGCCAAAAACTTCCTCCGCAACTTTTTGAATACCTAGTGGTTCGGTCGCAAAATTTAGTATGCTTAGTCCAGCATTCCGGGCGATTTGGATGTCTCGCCACAGGTGCTCAAGCCAGTAGAACTGGTAAATCGCTTTAGGATGGATTTTTTCGAGTTCATGCTGGTGCATGAGATCGTAGAGTGCGTTTTTTTTCAGATTCCATCCGTAAATGGCCGGAAGTCTAGCGATGAGCACAGACGGAAAGAGGTCGCGAATTTCTTGTTCAAATTGGTAGCGATGAATTCCGTATGAATGAAGAAAGGATGCATCGATAGGAGTATCTTCGTCTACTTCACAGGGATTGGCATACACGTCGACAGTGGAAATCAGGACGACTTCATCAGCAGTGCATTTTTTCAGTGATTCCAAAAGAGCAGCAATAGCGGCACGATCTTTCTCTGGTTCACGATTAGCGAGCCATTTGGTGCCAGAAACACCACTACAAACCAGCAAATTGTGGTGGGTTCCTTCAATTTCCTGAATGTTTGAGGAATTGTAGCAGGAATCGAATCTAAATTGACGACACAGGTTACCACCTACTAGTCCGGTATGACCGATAATGGCATTTGTTTGATGTCTCGTGAGTGGTTCGCTCATGGCGGTAGCAGATGCTTGAAGATGCTTGAAAAAGCAATAGCTGGGGGAAAAAATCAGGATTTGTTATAAGGTTTCATCCATGAAAAACAAAAAATTTCCGGAACAAAAAATTTATACCCGTGGAGACTAGAATAACTGAAAAAGTAACAACGAAGTCATTGACGATAGTATAATGAATGAGGCCAAACACCACGAATTGGCAGATAAAAAAACTGATTGCCGCACCAGTGGTAAAAAGAATGAACTCTTTTCGCTGAGAGTATTTCCCGTCTAGGAACACCCAGCGGCGATTGGTGTGATAAGTGAATAAATTGGTAGGTATAAATGCCAAAAAAATACTGAGCAGGTTCCAAGATAATCGCTGGTTTGTGAAAGAACCGGGTAAAATGGTTTCAACTAGCAATCGGAACATCCCATAAGTGGCGTAAAATATGAGCACAGCCGTAAAGCCTATGATTAAGTATTTGGTGAATTGCCAACTTGCTGAGGAATCTGGTCGAATGACTTCCCGAAGCGCTTGATTCCATCCAATGATTGCAGCCTGTCGTTTCAGTTTAGCAAGATCCTTACAGAAATTGTATGGGTAGGTTAGCATTTGACTGAAAATCTTAATATCGGAAAGTTTTCTCTCTTATTTACCTTCGCTGAGGCTCTTCAGCATTGATGAGGTTGCGGAAGATTTATTAGGAGAAGATGGTGTTATCAGTGAAAAATCGTTTGAAGAGTTACTCGAAACTTAGCAGAGGGAAGATCAATTCTACACCGATTTTGATTTAGTGAGCCACATTGAGACTTTGTCGCTTCTCACAAGTGTGAGAGGCGAAGGCCGCCCCGAGGCAGAATTAGAAAGTATGGGGCAAATGTTTCTTGTGAAATACTAACCTCAAGCATGAGGCGATAAGCCATTCAACTGCCGATCGTGAACAAGGAGTAGCCGAGGCTACGCAATTTCTCCGACGGGAGGATGTTACGACCATCGAAGGCGAAGGCGGGCTTGAACATGCTTTCCTGGATTTTTGCGTAATCGAGTTGGGCGAATTCATCCCACTCGGTCATGACCGCCAAGGCATGAGCTTGATGGAGCGCTGCGTATGGGTCATCGACGATTTCAAGGTTGTTCAGTAGCAGTGAATCGGAGATGCCAACGTATTTGAGATCAGCGATGATTTGTTCGCGCTCGACCTTGGGATCGTAAATGGCGAGTTTTGCGTTTTCGAGCAAGAGATCGCGGCAGACGTAGATGGCAGCGGACTCGCGGGTGTCGTTGGTGTCTTTTTTGAAGGCGAAACCGAGGATGCCGATTTTTTTGCCAGACACGGTATTGAAAAGATTTTGCACGATTTTGCGGGCAAAGCGGGACTTTTGCCAATCGTTCATGATGATGACTTGCTCCCAGTATGCGGCGACTTCTGGCAGGCCGAAATGCTCACAGAGGTAAACGAGATTGAGGATGTCCTTTTGGAAACAGGAGCCACCGAAGCCGACGGAGGATTTGAGGAATTTCGGACCGATGCGGGAATCGTGGCCGATGGCGCGACTGACTTCGTGGATGTTCGCTCCGGTTTTTTCGCAGAGGGCGGAAATGGAATTGATCGAGGAAATGCGCTGGGCGAGGAAGGCATTGGCGACAAGCTTGGAGAGCTCGGATGACCAGGTATTGGTGGTGAGGATTTTTTCACGCGGCACCCAATTGGCGTAAACGCTGACGAGTTTCTCGATGGCTTGGAGTCCCTCGGGTGTTTGTTCGCCACCGATGAGAATGCGATCGGGAGCGAGCATGTCCTCTACGGCAGTGCCTTCAGCAAGGAATTCTGGATTGGAAAGAACTTGGAATTTTCCGCGCGGAGAGTTGGCTTCCAAAATGGTGCGCATGGCCTCAGCGGTGCGCACGGGGATTGTGGATTTTTCCACGACGATTTTCGGACCAGTGGATTCCTCCGCAATCATGCGAGCCGCGGACTCGACATAGCAAAGATCGGCGGCACGGCCTGCACCAGCACCGTAGGTCTTGGTGGGTGTGCCCACGGCAACGAAGACCATATTGGCATTGCGGATGGCTTCGCGAACATCGGTCGAGAAGTGGAGATTCTTGCCGCGGCAGCCTTCGACTAGTTCGGTGAGGCCCGGCTCGTAAACGGGGAGTTCATCTGAATTCCAAGCGGCGATGCGTTTTTCATTCATGTCGACGACATTGACTTGAATGTGCGGACATTTGGCGGCGATCATGGCCATGGTGGGGCCGCCCACGTAGCCTGCGCCAATGCAGCAAATGTTGGTAATCGTCATGTTTTCCATAAAAATTGTTGTGGTGAGGAGTTCAGTCTTTTCTCAGGTCGCGGAAAAGTTGATACGCGAAAATGCTGTTGTAGGTAAAGTATCTTTTGAAAAGTCGGCGAGGCTCCATGAGTAGGCGAAAGAGCCATTCCATGCCGATTTTTTGGATCAATCGAGGAGCTTGTCGGACTTCGCCCGCATGGAATGCGAATGCGGCACCAATGCCGAAATAAACGGCGGGTGGCAGGAGGTGCTTATGCTGCGCGATCCATTTTTCTTGTTTCGGGCAGCCGAGGCCGACCCACACGAGATTGGCACCGCTGTGACGAATCATATCCGCGATGCGCGTGGTTTCATCTGCTGGCCAAGTGCCGAAGGGTGGCGAATAAGATCCGACGATGGTGGAGTGAGGAAATTTTTCCCCGAAGTGGGATTGCAGCTTTTCTATGGTTGATTCTTTTCCACCGAGGAGGAAGTGACGATAGATTTGCTGAGTTTGATTGGTGCGACGAAAAGTTTCCAACATCAACGTAGGACCATAGACGCGCTCTGTAAGGCGCTTGGATGCGGGGAGTTGGGCATTGAGCACCCAGACGAGAGGCATGCCATCGGGGCAGATCAGATCGAATTTTGCCATTGCTTCGGCAAATTCAGCATCTTGATGAGTGAGGGCTGCAACGTGGGTGTTCGCAGCCTCCACGGCATAAGCTTGATCTTGAAGCAGAGCCCGCTCCAAGATCCAATCGATGGCCTCTTGGTAATTCGTCGCAGCGATGGGCAAACCGATGACGGGAAATGACTGCATGTGTTTTGGTGTCCTGAGCAAGAGCGCCATTATTTGCAAAAAGGCTCGATGGCTCGGAGCTCGGGAGATGCTTGAAGGATGGCTGCAGCACGCGCTGTTTCATCGGGAAAGAGATAAAGCACGTAACCGCCGTAGCCACCACCGCAGTATTTTTTCGCGATTGCAGTCTCGATGTCTGGCACGGGCTGCATGCCCTCGGCAAGTTGCGTCTGGTGATAAAGATTGATGGCTTGGGCGAGAAGCTGGGTGTCACAAGCGAGAACGGCATCACGAGCAATCATCGCCGAATGAGCAATGGCATCGTAATCGCGCGGATGATCTGCGGCACCAGGGGTATCGTGCGCGTTGCCAGTCCAGTGAATGGCCATTTTGCCCATCAAAAAGTCGCCATTTTGCTTGAAATCGAGAACAGGCTTGGGACCGGAGCGCCAGACGCAACATCCTGTTTCACGGATCACGGCGGGATCTTGCCAGCCGACGCCAAGCTCGATCTCGCTATCGACTCCATCACGACCATTCAGCAGAGCCCATGCGCCACTGCCGCCGAGACCGGCACGTTTTTCAAAAGGCCATTCCTTGAGTGATACGAGGGGAGAAATGGCGCAGTTGACCACATAAGAGCCCGCACGGGCAAAGCGCGGAACATCGAGCCAACCACCGGCAAAATCAACGCGAAGCGGAGCTTCATGCGGCGCCTGCACCCACTTGACGATGCCAGAGCTGGAGACAGGTGGAAAGCGCGGAGGAGTTTTCGGCAGGATCACATAATCGGCACCGGTATCGGCGCAAAGCTGCCTTTTCAAATCGCCATACTGGTCATCTTCCGTGACGGCGAGAATGTCCGGATTGATCGCTAAGAAATGCTCCCGAAAGTCAATGCCGGGCTCGGTGGAGCGACCGATCACCACAGCGTCGACGCAGCGTAGTTGCTCAATGAGCGCTTTTTTATGCGCATCAGGAATGGCGGGCTTGCGACGTTTGTGGAACCACAGCACATCTTCCGAGGCAAAACTCACGGTGAGGTGATCACCCAGTGCACGGGCTTCCTCAAAGAACTGGATGTGCCCCGCATGCAGGATGTCGTAACATCCACTAACAAAGATTTTTTTCACAGTAAAATGATTTACTCTTTCGAAATCGAAACGTGATGGCCGTGCAATTTCAGCAAGGCGTGTTGGCGTGCGACATCGAGGTCATGCACCATCATTTCCGCGCACATTTCCTCGACCGTGATTTCAGGAACCCAGCCGAGCTTCTCTTTGGCTTTGGTGGGATCACCTAACAAGGTTTCGACTTCGGCGGGGCGGAAGTAACGTGGGTCGATGCGGACGATGACATCACCCACTTTTACTGCGGGAGCCAACTGTGCGTTGACCTGCGTCACTTTTGCAAACTCATCGACTCCTGAACCAACGAATTCGAGTTCGATGCCTGCTTCTTGAGCCGACATGCGAACAAATTCGCGAACGGAAATTTGCTTGCCGGTGGCGATGACGAAATCATCGGGGCTGTCTTGTTGCAGCATCATCCACTGCATGCGCACGTAGTCGCGAGCGTGGCCCCAATCGCGCAGTGCATCGAGATTCCCCAGGTAAAGACAAGTCTCCAATCCTTGGGCGATGTTGGCGATGGCACGAGTAATTTTCCGCGTCACAAATGTTTCCCCACGGCGTGGTGATTCGTGATTGAAGAGGATACCATTGCAGGCATACATGCCGTAGGATTCGCGATAGTTCACGGTGATCCAATAGGCGTAGAGCTTCGCGACGCCGTAGGGAGAGCGCGGATAAAAAGGAGTGGTCTCACGCTGCGGTGTTTCCTGCACGAGACCGTAGAGCTCGGAAGTCGATGCTTGATAGAAGCGGGTCTTTTTTTCCAGTCCGAGGAAGCGAATTGCTTCCAGCAAACGAAGGGTTCCGATCGCATCGACATCGGCAGTGTATTCGGGGGCCTCGAACGACACGGCAACGTGCGATTGCGCGCCGAGGTTGTAAACTTCATCAGGCTGTACTTCGCTGAG